>WQTY01000019.1 GCA_009786045.1 Pseudomonadota bacterium
CCGCCGATACGCGGCTACCCCCTCTGCGGGGGCCATGCCCCCGCAACGCCCCCAACCCCTTCTCCCAAGTATCCCCCATGGAAGCCGTCCTTGCCATCCACGCACCCTCGCTCGAATCATCCTGCAGAGCGCTTCTTCAGGATCTGAAAGTACGCATCATCGAAGTGCGTGATGCCCTCGAACTGTCGAGCATCCTGGCACGCTCCAAACCAACATTCATCCTCACCGAACGCTATATCGACGCAGCCCCCGTCGTCGACATCGCCATCCAATACAAAGACAAAGGTATCCCCTGGATCCTCATCCAGAACCTGATCGATGGCCTGGGTGTCGAATATGCACTCGCCCAAAGCGGTGCTTTCTTCGAGATACTCGACGAGAACCCGCCCCGGGCAGACCTGGTCTCAGCCATCCGGCGAGCCATGACGCCCTCTGTGCGCCACCCCCACGCCCTCCTCAGCACAACGCCATCGCCTGCTTTCCTGTGGCGGTGCACCCAGACCTCACCCCCAGAACCAGAACGCCGCGGCGAGAACGAAATCAGTGCCCTTCCACTGCTATCCGGTGAACAACCCACACTTGGATCGCCTGCACTCCAAAAGCAATTTCCAGCCGAAACGGCCGCCCTCAGCGCACGCTTCTCCCCTGCCAGACACGGTCACCTGGCCTTTGTGGCGCCCTGCGCCATCCTGATGCACATCGTGTCGGAGGCCAAAAGCGGCGCCCTGCACCTGTGGCGCGATCGCACGCACACCTGCCTGGAATTTTTTGCCGGCCTGCCCACGGGCATCGCCACCAATGAACCCTGCCTCGACGTTTTCTGGCATGCTTTCCAGACGGGCGCTCTTACCGAACAAGCCTACCACGCGCTGCGCCGCGCGCTTGATGCCGAGACCATCACCAGGCGTGATGCCAGGGACGCCATCCCCCACGCAGCCTGCGTCGAACAAGCCTGGATCCGCCAGAGTCTGCTGGATCTGACAGCCCTGCGGCATGAGTCCTTCGACTGGATCGAAGAAGAAAAAAAACGCCCTGCCCCCATACCCATGCTGGGCTACGACGACATGATGCACCTCCTTGAAGAAGCCGTCATGACGCGCATCCCCATATCGACGATTCTGAAAGGCACGCGGGAATGTCTACCGTTTTTCCTGAAGATGCGCGATAATACAGGCTTGGCGAACCGCCTTTTTTCCTCGCCACACGCTAAAGCTGTTGTCGAGAGGCTTGAAAAAGGCGATACTTTGATCGAGATGCTCGCCTTCTTCTCCCAAGAGTATCCCGTGCATCGAACGCTGTACGCCCTGCTCTCACTGGGCTCTCTGGATTTGGAATGATATCGTAGGAGACAAGCACGATGGGAAATCACGAGAAGACCCAAGCGCGTAAGGAACCGATTACTTTTACGGGACGGACCCGCAGCGATGCAAAGCGCAAGGCTCTCAATTATTGGTACATGAACCAGAGCACACTGGCGATGAATATCCGCGAGTTCAGCGCACGCCTTGTTCTTCTGCCCGACGGCAAAAGCATCGTCTTCTACGAAACGCCGGGCACCTGATGGCACAGACAAGCGGAGATACGGCGTGTCAGATTTTACGAAAACCACCCTGGGAGAAGCTCCCATTGCGCTGAAGGTCACCCAGTACCGTCTCACCGCCAAACTTGACACCCCCAAAACGGGCGTTTTTCAAAAGCGCCTCATCCACATTGGTGCCCATCCCGATTGCGATTTGTGCGTGCCGGATCCTACGGTTTCCCGTCAGCATGCCAAAATTGAGGTCGATGCTGCCGGATACCGGCTCGTCGATCTTGGCAGCAAAAATGGCACATTTATCGGCGATATACGCATCACAGACATCTATCTGACATCGCGCATGACGTTTCGCTGCGGAAATGTGGCCATCGATTTTGAACTTGGCGAGGATGCCGTAGAGGTGTCGATCTCGCAGCTGGACCATTTTGGAAAACTGCTGGGCGATTCCCTCATCATGCGTGAATTGTTTGGCCTGCTCGAAAAGATAGCCCCAACACCCGCAACGGTGCTTATCGAAGGGGAATCCGGCTGCGGCAAGGAACTCGTTGCGGATGCCATCCACACACACTCCCAGCGCCGTCAAAAACCCTTCATCGTGTTTGACTGTGCGGCAGTTTCGAAGGATCTCATCGAATCTGAGCTCTTTGGCCATGTCAGGGGAGCCTTTACGGGGGCGGCATCTGATCGGCGCGGCGCATTTTTGCAGGCCGATGGCGGAACACTCTTTTTAGACGAAATTGGCGAGCTGGATCTTGATCTTCAGCCCAAACTGCTGCGGGCTCTGGAGAGTAGAACGGTACGCCCGGTGGGAAGCGAAAAGACGTACACTGTCGACGTGCGCGTCATTGCCGCCACCAACCGCTCACTTAAACAGGAGGCCGAACAGGGCAGTTTTCGGGAGGATCTGTATTATCGCCTTGCGGTTATCAAAATCCAGATGCCTCCTCTGCGCAAGCGTCCCGAGGACATCCCCAGGCTGATCGAGTTTTTTCTTCAGCAGACGGCCGAGTCTGCAAAACGCCCTGTGGCGCAGATCTCATTTTCGACGCTCCAGAAGCTTAAGGCATATCGATGGCCAGGCAATGTGCGCGAACTCAGGAATTTTATCGAACGCGCAGCTCTGTTCTCCGATGGCGACCGCATCGAAACCCATCTCCTTCACACGGCACTCCTCGCGCAAAATGAATCCCGACGCGAGGGAGAGGTCAACGATTCGGACGCCTATGTCCAACAGGTTTTAGACCGGCAGATGCCTTTTACCGAAGCCAAGCAGGTGGTCATTGATGCTTTCGAAATGCGGTACTGGAAGCGTGTCATTGAGCTTGCCGAGGGGAACGTGTCAAAGGCAGCCAGGATCGCAGGTATCCACCGCAAGTCGGCCGAGTACATTCTTCGCAAACTGGACTTGATGCGCGACAGCAAAGACAGCTCGAAGTCATGACGATCAGCGATCCGTCGCTTCTTTCCGCAAAGATCGCCTACAGCCTGCAGCATGATAAAGAAGCGCAGTTTTTTTCAACGCTTGCCGGGCGCATTTTCAGGACTCGCGTCCATCGGGATGAAATAGCCCATCTGGAGCTTATCGTCACGGCACAGGTTTTTGCACACTGTTCGCAGGCGGCGTGGTTTGTGCCGCGCCTTCGGGCACTTTATGCCGAAGAGACAGGCGATGCACGGCTCACGGCCCTGACCCGCACCTCTCTTACCGACTATCCGCCGGCGCGCCATGGCCTGCCGCATGCCGACGATCAAAACGCACAGTCGGTCATCACCCAGCCCCTCGGAATACAAAAAGCACGTGCACGGCAAAATCATCGGGGCGACAACGAAGCTCTGCTTCGCTCCCCCTTCGTGCCCGTCATCGAAATCCTGTGTCAGAATCCTGCCATCCGGCAAAGCGACATCCTCTTCATGGCTTCGCGCCGCCCCACGACAAACGCCCTTCTGGTGCCAATACTCCTGTCTGCCTGGACCGCACGCCAGGAAGTTCGCTTTGCCCTGACTGCCAATCCCTATCTCAACACAAGCCACGCCCTTCGCTGCGCACTGACATTAGGGCGCGAACACCTGCAGACATTAAGCAACATGGCCGAACTGCACCCCTGCATGAAGTCTCATGCCGCACTTCTTCTGGCAATGGACGGGGACTAACCCCTGCTCCAGCATTTTTAATGGTGTCAAAGCTATTACCATTGAAGCGCGTCTGTGCTAGTAGGTATCTTTGGGTGGCGCCGTCTCGAAAAGCTTGAGCATCATGCTCTAAAGCGGTAAAATGGCGCACCTGATGACTTGTTTAAGTTTTGGTTTTAAGGATAGCTCCATGAAAAGAATTCTCATTGTCGACGCTGACGTGCAACTGCTCGATTTTTTAGCTCAGGAACTTGGCAGTGCCGGATACGAAACGTTTGGCGTCACCACCGCGCGAGAAGCCCTGGAAATCGCCGAGTCCGGGATGGATATGGCCATTTTGTGCGTCGAATTGCCGGATCAGAATGGTTTTGTGCTGTGTTCGAAGTTCAAGAAATTGCCAGACACGGCGTCACTGCCCATATTCATCACCAGCGCAGCTGAGACGACGACGGCGTTCGAGCAGCACCTCACACTTGCCAATCATGCGGATGGGTACTTCCTCAAACCACTCGACGTCGAAATGCTGATTCAGGAGATGGGCAATATTTTGACGGAACTGGATGCACTTGCGGCCGAACAGGCCGAGCAGGCGGTGGAATTGGGCGAATCAGAAGCACAGCAGGACGAAGAAATGGCCGACGTGGCGGAGTCCTCAGGCGAAGTGTCACCCGATTCGGAGGAAAGGCTTAACGTGCCAGCATCATCTGGCGAAGTGTCGTCCGGCTCGGAGGAAATGATTGACGTATCAAGTTCGTCCGACGACGAATTGCTTGACGATGACTCGGAAGTTTTAAAAGCGCTGTCGCTGGACAACTTCAACCTTTTTGCAGATATTGATGCCGACGAGCTGGACGATTCGCTCGAAGACGGGTTGCCTCACGGATTTGACGACGAACCCGTCGATTTGATTCCAGAATCTGTACCAGAACCAGAACCCCTTCCCAAGCCCTCGGAACCCGCGTCAGTACCTCCTCCTTTGGCTAAGCCAGCACTCCCAGGTGCACCACCCGCACTTCAGGGCGCATCGCTGCCCAAGCCGGGCGGTCTTTCTGCAGGACTGCCTCGCCCGGGCCTTCCCGGCGCCAAACCCATACCATCTGCTGTGGCCGCAGCGGTATCAGGCGCCAGCAACGAAACCGTCGAACGCCTTGAGGCCGAGATTGCCTCTCTCAAGGCTCAACTCGCGGCAAGTGAATCGCGCGTGGCAGAGCTGACAGACCAATGCGACAGCCTCAAGACCTGCTGCCGTCAGGCTGAAGCCGATTTGGCAGCGCAATCCGACGCTCTGACATCCAAGTGCGCACACCAAAAGCAAATGCTTGAGGAGATCGCCCAGAACCTCATGGCGCTTGCGCAAGAGACCTGATACGATACATCTTACCCGGAGAAAGACATGAAATCTCGCGCATTTGCTCTTTCTGGCAGACGAACGATGGGCCGTTGCCTGTCGCTCGTCCTCGTGACGCTCGGATTTTGCCATGCCTGCCAGGAACCCTCCACCGTCCCCTACGAACGTCCGCTCGACCCGACACACGGCGAGAGCTACACGCTGGGTGTTGTCCTGCTGTCCGAATTCTCCGGGAGAGTTGAGCCAAGACACGTCATTAATGCAGCGGTTTGCCGTAGCAGCAACGATTTCATATGGCCAAGGGCCACTTGCAAGAAAAAGTGCGATG
The DNA here is from genome assembly GCA_009786045.1 of Pseudomonadota bacterium. GTDB lineage: Bacteria > Myxococcota_A > Bradymonadia > UBA4248 > UBA4248 > WQTY01. The sequence continues at coordinate 5,344 of WQTY01000019.1, forward strand.
TAGGGATTTGCGAAGCGGATTGCATAGAGGCATGCGAAATGGAATGCCTGAAGACTTGCACAGAGGAAGATTGCGACCAGTTTTGCAAAACGAACTGCGAACAAAAGGACTGCAAATCGGAGTGTGAAGTTTGCGAAGAAGAAATTTGTGAAAGAAATTCCAATAGCGCTCGTCTCAAACTCGGCGAAGAATTTGCGTCGTGGGATGCAATCAAAAATGAGATCACCATTTATCCGTATGGTCAGGAACATGGTCAGGAGCATCTAAGCCACATTATATGCAGTATACCCGATCCTACCATCAAGCCCTCTCCGTGTCTTGAATACGAAAAACACTATATCTGCAACACCGCACAAGGCGGCTCTGTGCCCCTTGATGCGCTCTGGAAGATCTACTTTAGTGATGAAGTCAGACGAATTCGAGCAAGCAATGGTGACAGCGTCGGGCGTACTTCGGCGATGTCGGGTTTTTTCTCCGATATTCCCACCGTCCAGAATCTCAATGCTATTGGCCTGAACTATGATACGATAGGCAATCACAACTTTGATAAGCATCTGGATTACCTACAGAACGTTATTAATGCTGCGTCTTTTAGGTTTGTTTCTGCGACACTGGAGAATGTCCCGCAGAATCTCACTAACATCGCCCCATACGCTATTTTTTCAGTTCCGGCGGATGGCGACAACGGCAATGCTTTACATGTAGCGGTGATTGGTGCTGTGGACGACACCACAATGGCGGTTGTCTACTCGGGAAAATTTGGAAGTCTGACCATTTCGAATCACTGTGCTGTCAAGCTTGCGCTTCAGGATGCCTACCATAAAAATGTGCGAGCTTTCATCATTGCAGCACATTTCAACTGGAGGTCTACGCGTGCCCTCTTGGTATCCCTGTTTGGTCTCATCGACCCAGACTTTGAGAGAAAAATAGTGGACGATGAAGAAGAGCAAGAGCTTTTGAACAACAGCCTTATCCCGTGCCGTGGCCTGAATCTTCCCATTCCCGAAGATCACCTCATTCTGCACTACTACAACGAAAACAACACACGACTCGACAGCGTGAGTCAACTGACATCCGAGGAGATTCACGAGCTTGTTAACGCGGTCAATGCTAAAATCAACAGGGAAATTTTTGAGGGTATCATTGCTGTTTTTGGCGAGGCATCGGATACATCACTCCTTCAAGCCTTTGTTATAGATGAAAATGACGTACTACCAAGCATCGACGATAACGATACATTCCGAGCAAAAACTCACAATTTTCTTTTATACAACACGGATGCAGACGATAATGGCTCTTGGCTAGATGCACTGCGAATTGTCCAGCCCAATGCTGAGCGATTTGTGGGAAAGGTGGACATTTCTTCAATTAAAGCTCCAAAATGTACAAAAATATGGAATGCAGAAAGAAATAGAAATGAATTTATATGTACAGGAGATCCTATCAAGAGTGATGTTCCACTCAAAGATGTCCTCTGGTTTATTCAAGTCCCTGGTTACAGCACCTTTGCTTCGAGCTTTAGCTTTGTTATCCATAAAACAAACGACATCAAAGGTGATAAAGTATCAAACGCTTATCATGCGATGTTATCCGGCTATCACATAACAAGTGCTGTAACTGGCTATACACCAAAGACGCCAAAGCAATGTGAAGACAGGATGATGGATCACATGCCAGCATGCAAAGACTATTATCATGCTGCTGTTAGCTATATTAAGGTGAATCAAAAAGACAGAGAGGCCAGAGAGGCCATCCTCGAAGTCCTGAATGTTGATGAGTGTACCAAAGAGATCGCAGATGCTATCTCATCTGACCAAATACAAACAGAAGACGTCTTTGATTACTGGTACTGCATCTATCGCGCCAGCTCACATCTAATTTGCGGCGAGGAAGATGGATTGAAGCCAGACTTTTATCCTACAGAAGTTTTCACCTTTCCTCAAATCACTCAGACTGGGAATCAAACGAACATATACTTCCCAGAAACAGATAATGACTTGAGATATGGATCTTCGTTTGTTACGGGCCTATTCGGGGACATTTATTATGCATTTTCAAAGATATTGAAAGATGAGGGACATTTAAGAGAAAATGTTGACATCATCCTGATGAATGCCGGAATGTACGGTACCGGAATCTACTATAGAGTTCTGGAAAGTCTCAGGATGCAGGAATACATGCCGTACGAAAACAATCTTGTTGTATTCGACATGACACCTCGACGCTTTGCCGACTATTTTGAACATGGATTGGCCCAACGCCCACGTTCTGGAGCTTTTCCAGCACTTTCTGGAATACATATTTCATACATGAAGAGTGATGCTTATAAAAAGCCAAAAGCATGTGCTGATAAAAAACCAGAAAGAGACAAAAGAGTGTATGAGATGTTCAAAGTTGGAGTAAATGGCAACAATCCTGAGCCCATTTATGTGTTTTTGGGAACACACGACAAACCAATAGATTATTCTTCTCTTGAATTGAAGGGTTGTAGCATTGACAACTTAAATTCGTGCAAAGAAAAAACTATTCATATCTTCCGCAACAAGGACATGCTTCTGGAATTCTTGGAAGAAGAGGGCGTGCGTGAGTATTATCTGACGAAACCGTCGGAAGGAAACCCAACTAGGCCAAAGGAGTTCAGGATCATGACCAACAACTTTATTGCAGACATTGGAGATGGCTATATAGACGCCTCAGAAAAAGGCAACTGTAATAGGCTAATCGTCGACCCTGTTATAAAAGAATCGAAGATTTTGACAACCTATACTGCCGTAACACAGTATCTTTATGCAGATACAAAAACCTGTAAAACAATAAATTCTGACACCAAAGCAAAAGACGGCAATGACAAGCAATGCCTGCTTGCTCGATCTATTGTGAAGCGACACTATGAGGATGAGCTGATTTCAGATATTCTGAAAAAAAATGAAAATAAATACCCACTTTGCATCGTAACCATTGACGGTGATGAAGGGTTTTGCAGAAAGGCTGAGGAACTCTGTCAGAAGGCGACTACAAATTAAGGATTAGCAGACTATGAACAATGCAAGAGCGTGGATATTTGCTGCAGTAACTGGTATCGGCCTCATGCTGTCTGTCGATGCCTTTGCGCAGATAGGGCCGGATTTGAAGCCACCAGGATTGGCAGAAGATCACCCTATCGAATCCTTTACACGCGATGGTGCCAGACGCAATACTCAGGACGACTGGCGACTTGCCAACAGCTGGGAGCTCAACACCAGCGACGTGGTGTTCTCTGCGTCGAAAAAGCGCCAGCTTATCAGCGAGGCGCCGTCAACGATTCACGTCATCACGGATCGCGACATTGCCTCGCATGGGTGGCGCACCCTGGCCGAGATTCTGCGGCATGTGCCCGGCGTTCAAACCCTTACGACGCAATCGCAATTCCAGTCGGTGATGATCCGCGGTCTCGTGGGCACAGAGAACAATAACGCTCGCATTCTCTGGCTGCAAAATGGCGTGCCCATCAACGATGTGCGTGACATGGGTATCTGGCTTGATGAAACTTATCCCGTTGAGCTCATTAAGCGTATTGAGGTCGTGCTCGGTCCTGGGTCGGCATTGTATGGCTCTGGTGCCTTTCAGGGTGTCATCAACATCTTTACCAAAGATCCCAAAGACATCCCAGCCCATGGCGAATATCGCCTTGCTGTTCAAAACAACCTCACGTTTAAGGCTTCGGCCATTGCAGCTTACAACAGCGAGGATGGCAATTTTGGCATCCTCGCGCATGTCTCTGGCAATACAACGCAAGGCCCAGGCCTGATTGGAGATTATGTTTATAAAGATTTCATCATGGATACAGCTGCTTCTCTGGTTTCTTCACAAAGACCTCCTACAACATATCGCATCGAACGCATCAACTCCAACTCAGATAAGCACTGGTACAGCATCAACTTTAAGCTGAATTACAAACAGTTCAAGATGCACCTGGGTTTTACCGATATCTATGCCGGTGCCGACGGTTCCGAAATCGTTCCAAACATTGGATATGAAGTAAATTATGATCCAACGCTTTCTGGCGTTGTGGATAGAGAGGAGAAACGGCCAAATTATCGGTTCAACCGCCGGGAATTCTATAGCGATCTGTTCTATGAAGACGGTTTTGGCGACAGTCTGACATTTTTGAGTTTGCTCTCGTACCGCCTCATCCAGTACCGAAATGAGAATTATAACGGACTATCGGCCGATAACTTCCCACATCTACCACTCGATGAGCGTTTTTTGACATACTTTGAAGGCGGGAGAGAGCGCAGGATATCTTTAAGTTCACTCCCTACTGGCTTTAATGACAAGGTTAATTTCAACACCCTGCAGCACAAGCTCCATGCGTTGGCTCAGCTTCAATGGCGAATCATTGATTCGAACGAGCTCATCGTGGGCGCCGTGTTAGAATACCACCATATTAATGCCCCCGAATTCACGACCGGCAGTCCTGTTACCTTAACGAACACGAATGGTGAGAAGATAGTGGAGTATCTGACAGATGGAAAGGACGCCCGCAATATCGGTTATGTCACCCCATCGATTTTCCTCCAGGACGAACAACGCTTTTGGGACGATCGCATCATTTTGACGGCAGGCGGCCGCGTCGACTTTTACAAGATCAATTTCGACGACTACAGCATTGCCCCCTCATGGCGTTTTGCAGCGCTTGCCAAATGGACCGACTGGATGACCATGCGCGTATCCTATGGCTATGCCTTTAAAGAGCCATCGCTCTACCAGCTTTATGTCGACATGTTCGACTATTTGGGTGACACGAAACTCAAGAGCGAAACCCTGCACAACGTCGAGCTCTCGATGCTCTTTACGCCCGCCTATTTTCTAACCCTTCGCGCAGACTTGTTTGCCACCTTCATGAGCGATCTCATTCGCATGGACTTCATAGAAACGCCTGACAGAGGGTTTGTCGGCATCCCCGGGCTCTACCATCCCGTGCAAGACTCCGGTGCACGCATTTTGGGCTTTGAAATCAGTGCAAACGCCAACATCGCCAAAAACTGGAATCTCTATACACACTACAATTTCCTGCACAGTCAGCGCATTTATGAAAACAGCTCTGATGATCAGGATACCAATATTCGCGACGATGCCATGCACCGTTTCCGGCTGGGAGCAACCTATACTTCCGATGCATTCATTGCAGATTTGGCATTTTTCCTGGTATCCCAATCCCCGAAGGTAAAAACGGCAAGACCTGGCAGCGATGATGGCTATTCCACTCCTCTCTACGCCATTCTCCAGCCCCATGTTACGGTAGCCCTGCCCGCCAACATCGGGTTCCTGGTTCAGGGCAGTCTGGCCTTCTCCGAAAAAATGACCGCCTCGCCAACCTACCGATACTACTACGAAACAGAAGGCGTTCCTGTCGGCCGATACTCTGTCATGTTCTCGCTTCTCTATCCCTTCAAACGCTGATTCTCCTTTTGGGGGAGCATTGCCCCGAACCCCTTCACCCACAAGCGATACGAAGTATCGCAGGGGGTGTGGGGGAGTTGGCTCCCCCACAAAAAAAGATTTGGCTGGCCGACACTTCGTGGTCGGCCTTTTTCTTTCCCGGCAAACATTTGCAACTGAGTTGCACCTGTGATAACGCTCAAAATGCGTCAGGGCGTTTTCTGCTTAAGCCGCTGTGTACCCTCTGACTCAACTCTGCAAGCAGTTTATCCTTCATTTGCAATACAAGGTATGTGGTCATAAACGATGCGCTCTGCCACTTCACCCACAAGCAATGCGCAGCATTGCAGGGGGTGTGGGGAAGCCAGCTCCCCCACAAAAAACTGAAATTTAAAAAGAAGCATGATGGATACTGAACAGCACCAGCGAGCGTATTTTTGGGTTTATGTGGCCATATTTGGCGCATTGTGGGGCGGGCTTGAACTGACGCTTGGAACTTTCCTTCATACGCTTCGCGTTCCGAAAACCGGCTTGATGATGGTGACGCTGAGTGCTGTTTTGATGACAGCCCAGCGTACGGTTTACCCCGTGCGAGGCAGTACGCTGGCCACCGGTGTGGTGGCTGCCTGTTTGAAAAGTCTCTCGCCGGGAGGAGTCATCCTGGGCCCCATCGTGGGTATTTTATCAGAAGCACTCGTCATGGAATTCTGTATGCTGTTCTCTCGTCATATGCTGGTATGTGGTCTGGCAGGAGGATTGGCGGTCTTTGTATCTCAGATGCAGTCTGTTTTCAAAATGTGGCTGTATTACGGGAATGACTTCTTTCATGCAGCCATGCGTGTTGTCACAAAATTTTTGCGCCTGGAGTCGACTGCTGCCCTGGGGTGGAGCTTTGTTGCCCTCTTCATGGGTATTGTGCTTGGGATTGGGTTTGTTGCCGGAATCATCGGAAACCGCTGGGGACGCCGTGTTTTGCGCGAGATTTCGAAAAACGATGCTGCCGGCATTTCACTGACCGCTGCCGAAATGCCTCTATTGCCAGGCCCACAGATAAAATCGGCTTCGGAGATTCCACTTGGATTGGGTCAAAATAAGCGTTGGCGTTGCAAGCGTTTTTGCGAAAGGGCCATCGCAACGCGCCGTTTGGTGGCGCCTGTGGCGCTCATCACACTCGTCATGCAGTTTGGCGGCGAGCTATGGCTCATGCTGTCAGCCACAGGTATTTTTCTCGCAACGTTATGGTTCCTGGCTCGCCCTGTCTTACTGTCGCTCTGGTGGCCAAAATTCTGGCTGCTTACCCTCGTGGTCAGCCTTCTTGGCGGCTTTATTCTGGCCTGGGAACTTGGGGGAAGCCCAAACTTCGAACTCGGGGCACAGGCAACAGCCCGCATGATATCGCGGGGGCTCTATGTTTTTTCGCTCGTAAGCTGGGCAACGCACAGCCTGCGGCCTGAAGAAGTGCTGACCTTTTGGCAGCGAATAGGCCTGCCCAAAATGGGCGAAGCGCTGACGCAGGCTTATGGACTGTTGCCGGCCTGGCTGGATCGGTTTAACGCACTATTGGCAAAGCGTCCAGGTGGCCTGCGGCCGATGCTGCGTTATATCCGAAATGCTGCACTGCTGTGTATTATCGAAGCGACGCGTCAGGCGCAGGTTTCGGGGCCAATCCTCCAACAGGCACAGGCTCAAAAAGACAACGACGAAACGCATGCCGCAACGAAGCCCCCATAACTTCGGCCAACAGCTTGGCTTCGTCAATCCTCCTGCTCTGGCGCGGCAATTTCAAAGCGTTCGATTTTTCGTATGAGGTTTCGACGTGAGATGCCAAGATCCTGTGCAGCCTTGGTGCGATTCCAGTCATTTCTGTTCAGAACATGAATGATGATGTCCTTTTCGATGCTTTCGAGGGTTGTCTGAATATTTCCCGCAACAGGAAACTGAGCAGCATCGTAAAAATGGACGTAGTCCTGAATGGCATGCATGGCCGGCGCGGCCGGCGTATAGTCACGGCGAATCCTTGCGCTGACGAGTGCATTCGGAATGGGTCCCTGCTCGGGTGAGAGCACCACCAGACGCTCGATTTCGTTCTCCAGCTCCCGGACATTGCCCGGCCAGTCATACGCCACCAAAGATGCAATGGCTGCATCGTCAAGCTGCTTAAGCGGCTTCCGGTTTTCGGCACTTTTTTTAGCCAGGAAGTGCCGGAGCAGAGGAGGAATGTCATCGCGCCGCGCCGCCAGCGAGGGCACTTTGAGATTGATGACGTTGATCCGATAGTAGAGATCCTGCCTGAAGGCACCTGTTCGAACCATCTCTGCGAGGTCACGATTGGTGGCGGCAACGATGCGAACATCGACCTTTCGTGTCACCGAATCTCCCACAGGCACGAAAGTACCCTCCTGCAAAACGCGCAGCAGCTTGACCTGC
>WQTY01000020.1 GCA_009786045.1 Pseudomonadota bacterium
CTGGGGTTGCTGTGGCAGCGCCGTCCTTCGGATGGCCTGCGCCTGCAGTATGACCTTCGGCGCATCGTGCGCTTCGGCTGCGCATCAGCAGACTCGCTTGATCTGTGCTATGACCTGCTTGAGACAGTGATTCGCGCCTTCATGGCAGGTCCCTGGGCTTTGAGCGAGGGTTTTATCACCATGAAGCAAAACGTATTCTCGTTTGAGCCGATTGCGTTCATGATGAGCGATCTGTTTCTGGGTTCACCCATGCCCGCGCCCGTGATCGAAGGGGGAAGTATCGCCTACCGGATGGATGGTGATGACATTCACCTGGTCTACGATGCGCAGGCGCAGCCACGATCAGATGCAAAACCTGCAGAAACCGAAGCCCTGGAGATCGTCGACTGGCAGAATTCTCTTTCGGATTTGCCCATGCTGCCTTTGGATGAGCCTCACAACCCGGAAGGGGAAAAGCAGGCGGATTCCATTTCTGACAGCGATGAGCATTCGATGTTCCGAAAGATTCGCGCGTATGGTCAGGCATCAGACTCCGATGAAAATTGGCTGTTTTCTTCCAATCCCTCGGAACCCATGCCTTCGCCGCATGCTTCTGGGGCCGGGTGCCTCGGCATTGCTGCACTGCATCGGGCGATGGAGGCAGGGGAGAGCATTTCCGGGAAGATGGCAGGCCAGGCTCTGGGTGAGGCGAGGAAGGTGTTTAATCGTCCTCTGATGGTGGCTCTGGCTTATGTGATCCATGTCTATGCACCGCAACATGATGAAGCTTTGCAAATAGATACCTGGCGGGCAGATTCCGATGTGCGCAAAGATGTCCTCATGTTGAGTATCCTGTGCGAAGTTTATCGGCGTCGCGGCCAGGACGTGCTGTACATGGAGCTGCTTCAGCATCAGATAAAGTTTTTCGAGGGTGTGCCGCACCGATCGATTGCGCTTGGGCTTGAGCTGGCAGAGCTGCTGTCATCGGGCATGAACTGGCCTGCCGCGGCCATCAAAAGGCTCGATGGAATGAAGGCACTTGTACACGTTCATGGCACTTTACATGAGCGCATCGCCTGCGCACGGGCCTACCATCAGGCCCAGGGCACGAGCATGGGGCTGCATCTTCTGCGCCAGTTTATGAAACAGGCAACGACGCCAAGGGATATTGCCGAATATGGCTATGCCATTGCGCAGATGATGATCGAGCACAATGATCCTCCCCACTCCATCATTCAGGCATGCCTGGGTGTGCTTGAAGTGGCGGCTGATCATATTCAGACGCAGCGGATTCTTGCACAGTGTCTCGAATCCAGTGGGCGCATTGAAGATTCGGCTCTGGTCTGTGAGCAGATTCTGGATCGTCTTGAGCGTGATCTTGATACCGAGCGAGCGCGCGTACGCCATGCATCATCGCTCGATCGGCCAGACCAGTCGGCTGCCATCCTCGAAGAAGCCGTGGGTTATGTGAGCAGGCTTGAGCAGTTTTACGATCTTCTCGAAAAACCATCGCAAAAGATCCTGGTGCTTAAGCGGCATCTGCATCTCGCACCGGGTTCGCTTGGGGTGATGTCGAAGCTTTTGCGCCAGCTCGAAGCGATTGAAGCCTTTCAGGAAATGATCCAGATATGTCTGGCCTTTCTGGATGAAAATGGTGACAAACTTCAGCCGGAGGATGAGATTGCTGTCCAGCTGACGCTGCACAATATTTATGAAAAACTCCAAAGGCAGGACGAAGCCGCCAGCCATCTGGCACGTGCCCGCAATCTGTCGCCCATTGATCCGAGGGTTATCAGCGCGGAAATTGAATACTGCCGCCGGCGTGGCATGAAGAAGGAACAGGTGGGTTTGCGTCTGTCGCTTATCGAAGTGTTGCCTTCCCACAAAGCCATCACTCAGGCGCTCGATCTCGTTCAGCTTTACGAAGATCTCAACGAATCGCCAGAAGTGATCCTGGATACGCTGCGCAAAGCCCATCGCATGGATCCGAACGCCCGGCAGGTCTTGCTTGAGTTGCGATATTATCTGCGCAAAAATAAACATTTTTTTGAACTGGCCTCTGTTTTGGAGAAACTGGCGCGTTTGACCAAGGACGTTCAGAGCCGCAAGAATATACTGCTGGAGGCCAGTGAAACACAACAACAGCTTGGCAATACGCTGCTGGCCAAAAAGCTTTATGCCGAAGCCCAAATTCTGAGCCCCATTAACCCGGACAACAAATTCGAGTACATGCCTTCTGCCATGGCTTTGCCCTCATCCTCGCCGATTGCGCCGCTCCTGACCACGGGAACGAATGATGTACCCCATAGTCTTGACATTCAATCCTATCCATCCCTCGTCCTGACATCGCGTTCATTGTCGGTGATTGACCTTCGTGAGGCGCTTACGGACGGAAAGGCAGAGGTATCTTCTCAGCCGTTGCCCGTCGTTTCTTTGTCGTCTTCAGATCCTTCGGTGGATGCATTAAAAGAGGTTAAAAGGCCCCCACGGGAGGTTTCCATTGTCGAAGATGCCGATTTGGCGCCCATTGATTCATCTTTGCCGCTTGAGGTTCAGATTGTACAGGCCAGAACACGTGGCCAGACGCAGGCATTGTTGGAGTTCCTGCTTAAGTCACTCAACAGAATTGACAGCTCACTGCAAGAGCCCCGGGTGTTGCAGGAAATTGGCTGCATCTATCTGTACGACAAGCACGATCCCGGTTCGGCGGCCGGTTACCTTGAGCGTGCTTCGCTGCTTAGTGCGGAGGTTGCCAACGGCGAACAGACACTCAATGCCCTGGAGTCCATTTACGAGTCGTTATCGCAATACGAAAAACTGGGACAAGTCTATCTTAGAAAGCGAACGCTGTCGACGCTCGCTTCCGAGCGGCGCAGGTATGACATCCTCTATGCACAGCTCTGCTATGAGCATTTGGGTGAGACATCGACGGCCATTGATGCGCTGAAGCGAATTCTTGCGGATGAACCTGAAAACGAGGCTGTTCTGCAGTTGTTGGCTCAGATTTATATCACCACGCATTGCCACGATAAGGCCATTGAGACGCTTGAGATGATCACGCCGTTATTGGGGAAAAATACCAAAGCCATGGCTCAGCATCAGCTGCGTATCGTGATGCTGTATATTGAGCGCGACAGAATCGAAGAAGCCAAATCCATGCTTCGCGATCTTTTGGATCATAATGCTCACATCGATAAGCTGGCCGTGATTGAGTATTATAAGCGCATTTGCCGTGCGCATGATGAATGGCAGGATTTGCTCGAGATCCTCAAGGATGAGTTATGCTATTACCTGCGCATGCCTCGTGCGATGTTTTCAATGGAGGTTTTTACGCGGCGCGAAAACTCGGAGGTGCCGCTGGGATATGCAGTTCATACACTGCGCGAGTACGCCGATATTCTGTACTACAAACTCGACGATCTCGATCAGGCGGCGCTGTTGTATCAAACGATCGCGGCGCTGTACCCCGAAGACAACTATACGTTTAATGTCCTTTGTGAAATGCTTGAGGCACATCCTTCAAATATTCGAGTGCTGAAAGCCGTGGTGTTATCCAGGTTTCCCGAGTTTGAACGGCATGCTTCGGAGAGTTCCCCGGATGTTCCCCAGGAGGGCGAAGTTTTGGAGGATGGCGAACAGGTGGGCGTGGCAGATTTGGATATGGCTTATGCAGCGACGCTTCGCGGCGATGAGGCAGCGGCAAGGGTAAGGCTTGAGCGCATTAAGTGTCAGATTGTACCAAGGGAGGTTGACCGGGCGGCAGCCTGCATTCGAATGTACTGGGATGCCCCAAAAACAGAGACCTAAGCCGGGAGCTTTTGCCTGGAATCTAAAAAAAATTTCACTTTTTTTGTCTGAATTGCCAAAAATGCGCCTTTAGAACAGTGAGAGGGCTTTGTGGATCATTTTGGGAGGGCAGATATGGGTATTCAGCTCTGGAAGGATTTCGAGGTTCAGTATGGTGATCTCCATCGCATGATTCATGCGGTGGCAGTACAAGTAGCGTCGAGGGCGGGTGATGAAGCGCTGACCGAGGAATTGTGCGCTCAGGGGTGGCTGATTGCCTGGGCAAATTTGCAGAAGTATGATGCCGCGAGGGGGGCAAAGATGACCACCTTTGTGTGGCCACACCTCAGGGGGCGTTTGTATCGCCATTTTCGGGAGACCTGCCGGCAGGTTTTCCACATGGGCACGACTCAGCGCCAGCTCTCGACAGAGGAGTGCTGGTCAGAAGAAGTGCTCGCGCTGAATCCTTATGTCATGGCACCCGACAGAGTATTGGAGGGCATGGAGACGAGGGCCTTATGGGCAAAAATGGCGCAGGACCATGGCGCTGCATTGGCAAGTTATTATGAAGCTGAGGGCAGCTGCGAGGGAGCGCGTGCAAGACGAAGCCGGAGACGCCGGCGCGCTGTTTCCGACATTCAGGCTTCATTGGCAGGCATTCACAGGCTGCCTGATCCGAAGCCAGCTGTTCGTCCGTCACGTCGCACCGACAGGCGCGTTCATGCCATGCACTGTTTCCCTTGAATTACGGATCCAATGTCGCTACGCTCACCGACGGTCGATAATGCAAAGAGGCTGTTTGCAAAAGGAGTGGACTGTATGAAATGCTCGCGTATGGCTGTCGGGATGGTTTCTGCGTTGATGTTGGGTGTGTGGGGGTGTTCGGATGACTCGGTAATCATTAATGCCTATGGCAAACATGAGTTGGGGCTGTCTAAGGCTGATTCGTGCGACACCTATCGCGACTATTTGCTGTCGTCCATGGCGCTTGAGATTGCCAGGTATCGCTATGAAGGCGGTGGTTGGAAAGGGGGAGTCGACATGGATATGGCCTCTCCGCCGAGGGATCCAAGTTCTGATGAGGCGGCCTCCAATGGCGGCAGCGGCGAGTTTACGCAGACAAATATTCAGGAAACGGGTGTCGATGAACTCGATATTCTTAAAACCGATGGGGAATATTTGTATGTGTTGAGGAACGATGGATCGGGCGTTGCCGTCGTTCGTGCCTGGCCGGCAGCCTCTTTGGGGGTGGTGGCGCAGATTTCAGGCAAGGCAGATGCAATGCGTGGGTATCGCTATGGCATTGGGCTGTTTCTGGCCGGTTCAAAGCTCATTGTCATTGGGCAATCCTATGATGAGAAACCGAAGGTCAGCGTGGAAGTCTATGATGTTTCTTCGCCGGCTGCGCCCAAACTTATTCAGGAAACGTTGGCAGAGGGTTATTATGTTTCGGCGCGGTTTGCGAATGACAGGATCTATTTGGTCCTCTCCCATCAGCTCCCGTACCATAGCTATGCCTATGCGGCAGATAACATTCCCGGCCTTAAGCCGCTTTCCTGGTGGGATGCCTGGTCAATGTCCGAAAAAGAAAAGCAGGCGAGAATTGCCGCTGCGGTGCCTCGCATTCGCAGCTATCTCGAAGGTGTCATCGGAGACGTGTCGGAGGCCCTTCCCAAGCTGACTTCCCAGGGGGCTGCGCAGAATCTGATTGGGTGTGAAGACATCTATTTGCCAAAGACATCATCGCGCGAGACCGGATTGCTGTCGCTCGTCGAGCTGAGCGGCGATACGTTTGGACAGGTTCAGGCTTCGGCCATCGCTGACAACGGCTGGCTGGTCTATGCCACGAAAGAGAACTTTTATGTCATATCGTCAAGCTATACCTGGCACTGGTACTGCGGGGTAGGAAGCGACTGCAAGAATTACTCACACATCCATCGCTTCGATCTCAAGGCCAGTGACGGGCGCGTTCGCTATGCAAACTCGGGCGAGGTTGAGGGCCTGGTAACGAACCCCTTCTGGCTGAGTGAACATGAGGGGCACTTGCGCGTGGTTTCGCAGGATAATTTCTGGCTTAACCAGGAAGGTTCGCGCATGTCGGTGCTAAAGCTTGACGGGGGAGCGCAGATGCCGGTCGTAGGAGAGGTCTCTGGCATTGCCCCCGGCGAACAGGTTTATGCCGCGAGGATGTTTGGTGACCGTGGGTATGTGGTGACGTTCGAGAGGGTCGATCCGCTCTTTACGCTGGATTTGTCTGTGCCGGAGTCGCCGACGATCATGGGCGAGCTCAAAATCAACGGTTACTCTTCCTATATTCATCCTCTGGGCGAAGATGCGCTCTTGACGATAGGTGAAGATGGTGATGACGATGGGCGCATGCTTGGTGTGCACTTGCAGATTTTCGATGTTTCGGACATGCGCAATCCCACCCGTATCCACCAGGTATTGATAGAACGCTCGCCAGACGCTTACTCCTTTAGCGAAGCGATGTATGATCACCATGCCTTTACCTATCATGCGCCCTCCGGGCTGCTGGCTATCCCGATGAATATCTATCGTTGGGGCGGCGGAAGCGGCGAGAACTTCAGCGGTGTGTTGGTGTATCACGCCACGAAGGCATCCGGGTTTAAACTTTTGGGCCAGATCAATCACGACGATCTCAGGGTCCAGAATAGTTGGTATTGGTGGACAAACCTGCGCCGGTCGAGCTTCATGTTTAAGACGGCGGGCGTTTATGACCGCGAAGCGTACATTTATACCGTTTCGGATAGTGGCGTAAAAGTTAACGATGCCAATGCACCGTCGACAGAAATCGGCAAGGTGGCTTTCGGATCGCAGAAATAGAGCGCGGCATGGCAGTGTCATGCCTCTGCAACATATAGAATATGACTATGTACGGGCGTAGCGTGCTACGCCCCTGCTTTTTAGGGGGCAGCGCCCCCTGCGCCGCTATCGCACTCGCCTTATCACTGACGGCCTGTCGCGGCGTCGAAATGGTGCAGATTCCAGGAAGCAAGGCGGGGTGGTTCTTTGACTTTTTCAAGCGATTGCCCTGTGAATATGCTCAACAAGGTAGCATTTTATGGTGAACCTGGTGTGTATAGAGACGTACAAACGCTTACCAAAATTTTTGAGACCTGCGTTGAAGTTAGCACAGATTTTTCCAAAAATTGGAGAGATCTTAAACCGATTGTTGAATTCGTGGCTATCATACTTGGAGAGAAGTCGCGCGTGGTTCCCCTTCCAGACAGAGAACTTTTCGTGCATTTTATGAGAGTCATCCGTGCCAATCCAGATGCCATGAAAGAAAAAGATCGTATTCTTACTGCCTTGTTACTTGTGGCGGGGCCGGTCATACTCAGCGAGAATTGTGCATGGTACGATGTGAATGACAAGCTGGTCATTCGTTGTCTGACGAAGATCTTCGATATTGAAGATACGAGATCTTATCAGGATTATGACTGTACGCTAACCGTCGATGCCAACCAGGAGTATACGTTGGACTGCCAAGGGGTTTGAGAGGGTATCTTGACTGACATGTCCATTACCCCTGCAATGCTTATGCATGGCCTGTGGGCTTGACATATTTTACGCCTTTCGATTACAATATTTCATCCGAAAATTCAGTTCGGAGGCAATCAGGCGCTCAGAAACGGTCAAAGCCGCCTGGTGGGCTTTTGCCGAATGGAACATGCCCATTGCAAAAAGCTGCACAAGGTAGGCCGCGACAATCGAAAACGGTTGCGTCGGCCATGTTTTTTGCCAAAAATAGAGGAAAACCATGACAGAAAAAAATCATTCCACCCCTGCGGAAAACCCAGTCAATGCGTCGGCATCCAATGCGTGGTCAAACCCCGCTCCGGCTGGTCTTGTGTCTCTGGCAGTGGCCAGTTTTTGTTTTTTTGCGCTGCTTAACGGGTTTGTGGAAACTTCGGCCATGCCATTGATCGGTTGCTGGCTCCTCGGTTGCTTTTTGGTTCAGCTTATTGTCGGGATCGTTGACTTGAAAAACAGGAATCAAACGGGTGGCAACACCTTTTTGTTTTTCAGTGCTTTCTTCCTGCTTGCTGGCGGCATAGAGATGTTCATCAAGCATAATGCCATTGTTTCCGGTACCCCCCTCGACACCACCATCGACGGATATGCATGGATTGTCCTCACTTTGGCCGTTTATCTTTGGCTGCCGGCTTTCCTGAAACCTTTCAGCCTGCTGTCTCTGGTTGTCATTGTGCTTGCAGTGGCGATGCCGTTCATAACCCTCATCGATCTGGGCGTTTTGTCGTCGAGCTTTTCGCCAATTCCCGCTTATGCCCTGCTCATAGCCGGACTCATCGCCTTATATTTAAGCGCGAGCATCGTCGTAAATACAGCCTATGGCAGAAACGTCTATCCGATCATTGAACCGAAGAAAAAATAGCGCTTCTGGCTATTCGAGCAAAATCTGTATATTAATCACCACACGCCATTATTGAACGGTATCGCTCGCTGATTGTCAGTGAATTCGATGTTTGCGATGTGGCCCTCGCCTCCAAAAATATTGCGAGTGCGTATCGTTGCCCGTCAGGGCGACGATAGCACGAGCCGCGCCCGTATTTGGCCGACCGGCCAAACAGGGCGCGCCACAGGATGCGCTCAATCGTTTATGCATCGAATTCATCTTCGTCGTCGAAGTCTTCGAAATCGCTGATGCGGAAGAGGCTTCCGATGCTGCGGGCTTCGTCGGCGGCGGCTTTGGCCAGGAGTTTCATCGTGATGGGTGAGTTTTTTGAGGCGGCATGGATGCTTGCCTTGAGGACGGCGTTTCGGATGTGGCCGCCGCTCATTTCGAAGGTTTTGGCGAGCCAGTGCCAGTGAATGCTGCGGGAGATCGGGGCCTGGGGTGGCATCATGCGTTTCCAGAGTTCGATGCGGGCGTGAACATCGGGCATTGGGAACTCGACGATGAAGCGAATGCGGCGCCTGAAGGCATCGTCGATGCTTTTGGCGAGGTTTGTGGTGAGGATGGTGATGCCATTGTAGGATTCGAGTTTTTGGAGAAGGTAATTGATTTCGAGGTTGGCGTAGCGGTCGTTGGAGGATTTGACTTCGGTGCGTTTGGCAAAGAGCGAGTCTGCTTCGTCGAACAGGATGATGGCCTGGGCTTTGCTGGCTTCGTCGAAGATGCGTCCGAGATTTTTTTCTGTTTCGCCGATATATTTGTCGACGACTCTGGAGAGATCGATGCGGTAGAGGACTTTTCCGAGTTCGTTGGCCAGGGCGCAGGCGAGGAAGGTTTTGCCGGTGCCTGGTGGACCGGAGAAAAGGACGGAGAGGGCGTTGCCATAGGGGGAGCGTTCGCGAAAGCCCCAGGCGTCGAGGACGGTGTGGAGATTTTTGGCGTACTTTAGGATTTCGTCGACGTCTTCGCGGGCTTTTGGGGTGAGGATGACGCCTCCGAGCTGAACATCGCTGACCGTGACGTCTGCAAGGGTTCCGAGCTGATGGTCGAAGCTCTTGCGAATCTCGTTAAGAATGTGATGGGATTGGATGAATTGAGATTCGGGCTGGACACTCTGTTGTGCGTCATGCATGATTTTGAAGATGGTGCCCAGGGGAAGCTGATAATTGCGCGCGAAGGTTTCGGCCATGTGTGTGGCGTCGTTTGGGTCTACCCAGGGGGTGAGTGCCTGAAGCCAGGTTTCGCGCATCATTTCGAGTGTTGGCGGTGGCAGCTGGATTGTGGGGGGCTTTCGGAAGGCTCTCTCGAAAGCGGCGTGGGTGGTGTTTGACAGGAGGATAAGGGGCGAGGGGAAGTGTTCGATGAGGTTAGCAATAGGATCGCAAGCGTCTTCGAATAACTTGAGCCGTGTTTCTGAAGATTCAATGCTGTCGAGTCTCAGCATGAGCATGGCGTCGTTTAAAAGTGCATCGCGCATGAGTTCGGCAAAGCGCGGGCCGAATTTGGGATGGTGGTCGATTTCCTGAGACAGGTTGATCTCAAGGATGTTTTTTTTCATCTTATGGCACGCAAGGGCGCAAACCAGCGAACGCCTGCCCGAATGTGGTGCACCGACGAGGAGGAGGCGGCCTTTTTTATTTTCGATAAAGTATTCGAGCTCGGCTCTCACGGTCTCGTCTGCAATGAGGGTACGCAGCGGCAACCCCTCCTGGTGCAGGGTGATGCTTGGTGCGAAACGGCGCATGGTTGATCTGCCTTGGAATGCTTCAATGACACTTTGCTCGACAACGAGCGGCGTGTAGGTCAGGGGCGTGCATCCGGGAAAGCAGGCATGGTCGTGGGCGATGATGAGGCGCATGCGCCTGAGGGTGCTTTGCGGGGAGAGTGCAAGCAAGATGTCATC
Organism: Pseudomonadota bacterium; assembly: GCA_009786045.1. Classification (GTDB taxonomy): domain Bacteria; phylum Myxococcota_A; class Bradymonadia; order UBA4248; family UBA4248; genus WQTY01. The sequence continues at coordinate 10,107 of WQTY01000020.1, forward strand.
GTAAGGATGATCCGGGTCGTCGAGCAAGCCGCACAGGAAGGAGACGGTCGGCAGGCGCACGGAAAAATCTGCCCAGGCGACGGTCATGGCCCGAAGGTGTCGCTCGTCAGACATGGCCATGACGAGGGTTGCGAGGATTTCAAATTCTAAAAAGGAGAGCCCAAAGTTTCGCCCAATGGCTGCAAAGGGAATGTCGGGGGAATGCTCAAGGAGCACCTGAATTTGTGCTTTATTGAGCAAGAGCTGAACCCATGTGAGTTCGAGCGGGGGGACATGACGGGTTGTGAGCCAGTTCGCACAGTGCCCTTCGTTATCCACATGGCCCATGTAGGTGATTAATTCTTCGCGGCCGACGCACCTGTCCGTATAGGTTTTTTCGCTGCTCGTGAGGCGCTCGGGGAAGCGCCGAAAGTATATGGCCAGGCGCATGCGCAGGTAATCGGTGAGCATATTGAGCAACAATTCGTGCCGTTCTTTGGCAGAAAGTCCGGAGATATGTACTTTCCATTTCGCCAATATCGCTTCAACTTGGGATTCGAGCGTTTGTGTCTCGGGTTCATCGGGTACGTCGGATGCGGTATGCTGTGTTTCATCTTCAGTAGCGGTGTCAGTGCCCCTGTCGGAGTTACCTGAATCTGGGCTCGTCAGTGCATGGTCACCTGGAAGTGATGCGTCGAATGTTGTATTGTTGGTAGTGTCTGACATGTCGCTCTCCGATGTGTGTGGCTGTGGCCAGGCTACAGGTTGCAGGCTGCCGCAGGTTGTGCCAGATTTGAAGCCTGTTTCCAAGGCTGCATGGTGTCAAACGTCAGCACAATTGTAAATTGGACATTGCTGCCTGCTGCCCTGAACGAAGTAACCGATGTTTTATTTATGAAGTGCTTGACAGAAGAATGTTCAGGGATAGCATGCTTTTATCGAAACAAAGGGCGATGTGTCAGCTTCAGATGGCGGCAGCTAGGTCGCTCTGAAAGAAGTATGAGGTGTCGTGATGTCGAATCAAGCGCTAACTCAAACCATGGCCGTTGCTGATAAGATCCAGACAAACGAGGTGGCTACTCAGGGCGTCAACCAATCGGATCCGAGTGTCAGAAATGAGGGTATGACGCAGGATAATGCGGTTGGAGGTGGTGATCAGATTCACAAAGTCGTCAGAGGAGACAACTTGTCGAAGATTGCGACGAAGTACAATGTCCCAGGTGGTTATCAGGCGCTTGCAGCATACAATGGCATCAAAAATGCGAGTGCGATCAGCGTTGGTCAGGAGATTAAGATTCCGTCCGGATCGGGTGCGTCTGTGCCGCAAAGTCAGGCAAACATTCCGGCTCCGGTCAAAGTCGAGACTTCGGCTGAAGCGCAGTCAGTTGATGCGAAGCCAGCCGAAGTACAACCAATCGAGATGCCCGAAGTATCACAACCGTCTGCTCCCCAGGCATCAACAGAAAAATTTATGCTCTCCGACGCTAAATTGAAAGATGCAAAAAAGTGGTATGAAAGTGGCGGTGGTGCGCACTATCAGGCAGATTTCATTAAACAAATTCAGGGTATTGTGAGTTTTCCGCAGACAGGTGAAATGAGCGATGAATTGATTCATGCTATCGGTGCCTGGCAAAAAACAGTATTTACAGCGGAAAAAGATATAGACGGGAAGTTCGCAGGCGGTTCAGCGGGTAAAGCTGGGTTAGTTGTGCCAAAAAAATCGGCGAATAGCTCTGCTGGCTCATCAGGTGGCACTGGCAAAGCCGAAGAAGCCATCACCTTTGCCAAGAATAAAAAAGGCAGTTTGAATTACTATAACGCAGATAAGAAGATGACCTATTGCCAAGGCTTCGTGGCAGACTGCGCGTTGGCAGCTGTAAAACCTCGTCATAGTAAGAACTCTGCTAAAGATGCTCAAGAGGCGTGGAAGGTGAGCACTTCCTTGTCCGATATCCCACGTGGTGCTGCAGTTTACTTCAATTCCACGACAACAAACGGCGCAAAATATGGACATGTTGGTTTACATATCGGCGATAACAAAATTTGCCATGTTACCAAAGCTGTGGTGGAAGAAACCCTGAGTCATATTACAAGAGCTGATAGCAAATTCAGCTTTAACTCGTGGGGATGGAATGGCGGTATAGAACTGACGGATTAGTTCCAAGTTTGATGCTTAAAAAGTTGCTGTCTGAGCAGTATAAGTTTTCTGACAATAGCCCCCTCAGTATGGGGGCTTTTTGATTTCTGGATCACGATGAACGCTATAAAACTCTTCGCTGCATTAATTTTATCAATTCTCTGCGCAACTGCGTGGGCAGACCCTTGCGATGATAAGGTGACACAAGTTGATTTGAATGAGTGCTATGGCAACGAATATAAAGTTGCACAAAAAGAACTCGACCAAGTTTATCACGTTCTTCGTGCTTCTTTGAGTGATCGCCAGAGACAAAAGGCATTTGAGGCTGTGCAGGCTGCATGGCTCAAATACCGTGATTTGCATTGCAAATTTGAGGTATCTGTCTACGAAGGCGGCAGCATGTATTCGATGCTTTATGCGATATGTCTGACGGAGAAAACGCGGGCCAGGTTTGTTGAATTGAAAAAAATGGCAGCGTGCGATGACAGCGATGTGAGTTGTTCGTCGATGTAGCATCTGGTAGTGGCGTAGCGTGCTGCGCCACTACAGAACCACCCCGGCGCTCTGCGCCACCCCTCCAAAGGAGGGGAATTTAGAGGATCTTCTGCCCACCTTTTGATTTGCAAATGGTTTCAAGAAGCAAGGAGTCCCTCCCCACAAGCGATGCGAAGTATCGCAGGGTGTGTGGGGGGCACCCCCTGTCGGCAAAATCTTCCTCTTCGAGGGAGGTGCCGACATCCCCCTCAGAGAGGGGG
>WQTY01000021.1 GCA_009786045.1 Pseudomonadota bacterium
GCCCCCTGCGCCGCTATCGCACTCGCCTTATCACTGACGGCAGGGTCGCGGCGTCGAAATGGTGCAGATTCCAGGAAGCAATGCATCAAGCTGTAGCCTCCCTCCGCGTCTGCCCTTCTGGGTTTCAATCTTTGCCCTGTGATCTGCTTTGATCTTGATACCCTGTACGGGCGTAGCGTGCTACGCCCTGCTGATGGCATGCCATTTTTTTAAGGTGTAGGTATTGAAGTTCACTTTTATGCTGGCTATGGTCGAAACAATGCCGCTGGAGCAAAGCTTGTATTTTGCGCAAGCATACGCAAATAAATCATTTGTGTATGCAGCAAAAGACCTGTGTCAGTAGTGAAGTCAAAATAAAAATCAATTCCCAAAAACAGCGTGATGTGCCTGGCAAAAGGAGCTGAATAATGAATAAGCGATATACTTCTCATGCATTATTTATTCATCTGGCCATCGGATTGGCGTTGTGTCTGGCACTTCTCGTGCCGTCTGCTGTCCATGCGGAAGAGCAGGCTGTCGCGGAAGCGGAGGATAGTTGGTACCTCGATTATGGGACAGGGATGGGGTATTTGGGCTACAAGGGCGGGTGGACGGAAGGAAAGTGGGGCTATGGCCTTTTTGCGGCTTACACGCTCGGGGTGCGTGTGGACTGGTGGGGCCTTTATCTCGGTTTTCGCTTAGGCGATGCATCGCTTGAACGTTTAGAACTGCGTGAAGATTTGAGCAGCGAGAATATGCTGGGTCCATTGGCACTTGGATTTTCGATTGGTCCAAGGTTTTTCTGGGATTATGGTCAGCTGAAACTTTGGGGCCAGGTATCATTTGCGCTGGGTAATTACGGATACGACACCATTGGTTCTGAGCTTTCTGTGGGTTTCACTTACTATTTCAGGCAGCTTGCCAGGATCTTTGGCTTTTATCTTGGCCTGGAGCTCACTTATTATGTTGGTGCATCCAAATATTGGAGTCATCAAAAAGCTAAGATGGTGTGGGGGGCAACCTCTCACATCATGGTTAATCCAAAGCTTGGGATATATTTTTAGGTGAGCATGGGCTGGCAGTGAGAAGACAAGCCGCAGTTGTGCAGCATGCTGCCAGCGTGTCGGCATGTGGGCGGCATGTCGCAATCTGTTGCCTGGCATGATAAATGCATAAACTTCTGTAAAGGGATCCATCTGGGTGAGGCTGGATTAATCCCTTGTGGCAGACGTGCTGTGTTCACAGCGAAGTCAAAATAAAAATCAATATTTCAAAGCAGCGTGATGTGCCTGGCAAAAGGAGCTGAATGATGCGTAAGCGGTATTCTTCCCATTTATTCTTTATCCGCCTGGCCATCGGATTGGCATTGTGTCTGGCGTTTTTTGTACCGGCTAATCTTCATGCGCAAGACGCCGATTGGCCAGACGCCGATTGGTCAGACGCCGATTGGCCAGATGTCGATTGGCCAGACGCCGATTGGTCAGACGTCGATTGGTCAGACGCAGACTGGTCAGACTCAGACGCCGGCTGGTCAGACGCCGATTGGTCCTATACCACAGCAGATGAGCAGGACAATTCCCTGCCCCTTGATACTGGGGTCGATAATGCCAGTGCGCAAGATGACGATTCTGCGGCAGCGGCAGCGGAGCAAGGCAGAACCTGGAAGTTCGACAATGTGGTCAATGCGGGCTATTTGTGGGCTAATGGAGGGTGGACCGAAGGAGAATGGAGCAGAGGCTATCTCGTAAGCTATACGCTGGGGATTCGGGTGGACTGGTGGGGCATTTACGCCAATCTCCGGTTTGGCTCGGTAGATCTTCAACGTAAGGATCTACGAACGGATTTGGATTCAGATTGGGATAAGCCTGTGACAATGGGGGGCTCAATTGGCCCAAGGTTTTTTCTTGACTATGTCGGCTTAAATCTTTACGGCCAGGCTTCATTTGCGATGGCTCACTATGGATACCTTACCCTCGGGCCAGAATTTTCCGTGGGCTTGTCAGTAAGATTCAAGAGCTTGTTAGGCGATAATCTCGGAATCTTGTCAAATCTTCTTCTCGGTTTGGATTTCACCTATTACATCGGCGTATCCAAATATTGGGATCATCAGAAAGCCATGATGGTGTGGGGCGCTACCCACCACTTCATGCCACAGGTTAAACTTGGGTGGGGGTTTTAGGGAGGCGTGAGAACAAACCGCAGTGGTGCAGTATCTTCAGTCTGTAATAACACTACGATGAAGTGATTGAGGCGAAGAAGCGTTCGTAGCCGACATCTTTGGTTTTATTCCAGACCATCCAGCAGATTTTGCACTTTTTAAGGTATTGGTATTGAAGTTCACTTTTATGCTGGCTATGGTCAGAACAGTGCCTCTGGAGCAAAGTTTGTATTTTGCGCAAGCATCCGCAAGTAAAACATTTGCGGATGCTGAAAGAGTGCTGTGTTCAGAATAGAATAAAAATAAAAATCAATTTCAAAACAATGCCATGAACTTGGCAAAAGGAGCTGAATGATGAATAAGCGATATACTTTTCATGCATTTTTTATCCACCTGGTCATGGGATTGGCATTGTGTCTGGCACTTTTTGTGCCCATTCATGCCCATGCACAGGAGGCCGATCCGCCCTGTGCTTTCGCTGCAGCGGCGCCTGGGCAGTGCGATTCCTGGTATCTCGATATTGGGGCCAGGATGGGGTATTTGGGTTTTAAGGGTGGATGGACGGAAGGAAGGTGGGGCGATGGCTTTCTCATGGGCTATACGCTTGGGGTTCGGTTAGACTGGTGGGGCATTTATGCCAATCTTCAGATTGGCATTGCATCCCCTCAACGTGAAGATTTGCGGGCAGATGCCGTCTTTGGTGAAGGGGATCCATTCCCATTTGCAGCAGGATTCTCAATTGGTCCAAGGTTTTTTCTTGACTATGGCCAGATGAAGCTTTGGGGTCAGGCATCATTTGCGGTAGGTCAGTATGGTTACTTTACTTTAGGCCCTGAGTTTACCGCCGGTTTTACGTACTATTTCAGACAATTCAGAGTTGGTTTTGGTTTTTTTATCGGCCTGGATTTCACCTATTACATCGGTGCATCCAAATATTGGGATCATCAGAAAGCTAAGATGGTATGGGGTGCTACCCATCATATCATGCCTCAATTTCAGCTTGGGTTGCATTTTTAGCGATGCGTGTGGCATGCATGCCATTAACGGGGGATACGCGCTTTGGCGCGTATCCCGCATTTGCGTCAGAAATCATGTCGCAGATTTCAGCGTTTTTTCCTGGCAATGACGATTGAACGCGGCTTAAGCTGGTAATGACCCGTGACCATGCGTGACCCATCAAGCGTCACATTATAGGATTGCCTTTTATCCGTTTTGGTTGTCAGGAAATCCGTGTGATCAAAGTAAAATTGTGTATCGAGCAATACCTCCCACTCGCCCGTCTCCGGGAAATGGAAAACCGGCTCCAAGCTTGCCTCCATATTGATCATCACCGCCAGGGAATACGGCGTCGTAGCTGTCGCGGGATAATACATGGTCAGCATTTTGCCTTGCCAGTCATAGCCCTGCATCGCGTACCCCGATGGTGATCGCCAATCAACGCTTCCATACCCCTTTGGCGCCAGGAACTCAGAAAACTCCTTGCGAATCCTGATGAGCTTTCGCACAAAATCGTGCATCCGAACGTTGGCATCATTCGAGCGCCACTCTCCCCAGCGGAACCAGTTGTACTCGTTGTTGGCGTCATTGGCGAAGGCGTTGTTGTTGCCATACTGAGTGCGCATATACTCATCACCGCCAAGAATCATCGGTGTACCGTGGCTGACCATCAGGATCGTGAAAAAGTTGCGAATCATCTGGCGCTTGACAGCTTCGGCCCTCGGATCGTGGCACACGCCGGTGCTGAGGTTATAGCCTGACTCCCCGCACCAGGCCCGAGATCGATTATGACTATTGCCGTGATCCATTCCACAAAAGGCGTTGCCGGGATCGAAGCAGCAAAGCGGGTTTAGAGGGCCGCATCCGTTGCGCTTTTCGCTGTAGGTCACCAGGTCGTAGAGGGTGAAACCGTCGTGTGTGGTAATATTATTGATCGAGTGATAAGGGCGCCTGTCGTGATTGGAGAAAATCGCACTTGAACCCGTCAGGACATTTCCCATATCGATCGTACGGTTCCAGTCAGGCGGCAGCATGCTCCCGTTGGCGAGCGTGTAATTATCCTCATTGACAAAGGATCGCATAGCATCCCGATAAGGTCCATTCTGCTCACTCCAGGCAAAATCTGCCTTGCCCTTCGTATTATTTGGGAAACCACCAATCACGTAATACGTAAGAGCCCATGGTTCAGCAATGAGCCGCGTATTGTATTTCTGGAGCACCTCATCGTTAATGATGTCCTGTATGACGGTATTCTTAACGTTAGAGAGCCAGTTGGCCGAATCAGAGATCCAATTGTTCCAATCCCCCACACCTGTAGTTCCCAAAATCGGAGCCAGGTCGAATCGGAAACCATCAACGTGCATCTCCTCAACCCAGTAGCGCAGGTTGTCGATAATCAGCCGCTTAAAAGGCATGGCGGTGGTACGCATCGTGTTGCCAACCCCCGTTTGATCCAGATAATCGCATCGGTCATCGCGCAACATGTAATAAGACTGATTGTCTAGGCCCCGGAAGGAGTAGAGTGTTGCCGTTGATTTATCGCGTGAGTCCCACGCTCCCCAGAGCCCGCCTTCGCCAGAATGGTTAAAGACGATGTCGAGGATGACTTCGATGCCCGCCTGATGCAGTTTGTCGACCATCTCTTTGAATTCATCGGCGATGGCGTTGGCCTGGGCTCCTTTGCCGGCACTGTAGCGCTGAGCGGGGGCGAAATAATTGACCGTATTGTACCCCCAATAGTAACTACCATCATGTTCCATGACCGGCATAAGTTGAATCGCTGTGACACCGAGATCTTTAAGATACGCCGCTTTTTCTCCAATCGCACGGTAGGAGCCGGGGGCTGAGACATCAGGAGCTTGCGCAGTAAACCCGTAAGGATGCACTTCGTAAATGATGAGATCATTGACATTGTGCCCCTGGTGCGACTGGCTTTGTCTGGCTGTGCGCCACTGCGTCTCATGTTCGCTCCAGGCGTATTTGCTGTTAATGACGACAGACTTGGAAGCAGCTTTCCATGTGGAGACAGTGCGCTCCGAGCCTGAGGCAGGATTGCCGGCGTTCCAGTCGAAGTCGCGGTGGATGCGCCTGGCATAGGGGTCAATGAGCAATTTGTTGGGATTAAAGCGATTGCCCTGCGCATCGCAGTCGGACATGAAGCCAATGCCCGAACCAGGTGTGAAATTTTCATGATAGGGCCAGTTTGGCCCCCAGGCAACATAGCCGTAGTGTGTGCCAAATCCCGCGCCGCCGATGAAAACTGTCCAGATGTCAGAGCCAGGCTGCTTTATCATGGGAAAGCGCTGCTCAGGCAAATCCGTATCGGGATTGTCGGGATGAAAAATGAGCACCTCAATGCGCGTTGCGTGTTTGGAGTACACGGCAAAGGTTATGCCATTGTCGCTGACGGTGGTGCCAAGGATACCATAAAGTGCATCGCCGGTGAGATGCTGCAGGGAAGGGGCGAGCGAGCCAAGATTTTGCATTTGGCTGGGATCGCCGGGATCTGGCTTTTCGGGATCTGGCTTTTCTGTGTTTGTGTTGTTGCTGTTAGCATCCGTTTCACATCCGAATGTGAATAACCCAAGGCAGATATACAATGCCAGCAAAATACAATATCGAAGACGACACATGGCAACCTCTGAACGATTGGACAATGAATACGGCAAACAGAACAATGAAGCGGCATTCCCAACAGGGTGAAAGCTGTGTTGCCGGGAATTGGGTGCATTGCTCCAGGCCAGATATTCTTGCACAATATGTGCCAGCAGCCAGTTGTCGATGATGAGGCAAATGCAGGTGCAGACCAGCGCGTCTGCACCTTGCTCGCCCATACAGTACGTGCGCGTATCTGGCCTTCAGGCCTGGATAGCGCACGTCGCAGCCCGTATCCGGCCCTGACGGCCGGATAGGGCGCGTTTTGTTTTAACAATAAAGTTCATTCAAAATTATTCGACGCAGCCGAAGTTTGTGTGTTACCTTTCCAAATCCGGGCGATTGCCCGCGTGGGTTTCTTTGACAACGTAGGGAGGTGACGACATGAGAACGACATTATGGTTTGCTGTTCTAATCGCGACGCTTTTGCTCTTGGCCTGCAGCCCCCGCGAGTATGAATCCAAAAGCGGCACCCCCACCGTGCTGACGCCGGAAGGCAGTGCTGTTCATGTTGTCGATGATCGGGGTGTGCCTGACAATCAGGCCCCCACGCTGTTGGCGCCGACCGGGCAGGCGGGGACAGTCAACACTGTAGAAGTGCAGAACACCGGGCACGTCGAATTGCGGCCTTCGGGAATTGTGCAGTTCGAAAGTGATGCCGTTATTGTAGAACGGGAGCCTGCTCCGACAAGCTCTGTGCCACGCATGCCAGCTGCGGGTAGATCGAGTCCCAGTCATGGCGCAGGCCAGGCATCGATACTCAGCGGCAGCGGGGTCGTTTTCGATGAGGCGGCACCATCACCTGGCAGAGGGGGCGGTCCTCGCAATGCTGCGCCTCCTCCTCCCTCTGGCTCAGCAGCCAGGACGAGTACCACTGCGGGGCCTTCGAGACGTCCCACCCCTGGCGACGCCTATGCCTATCCCAACACCGAGGAGTATGCCGACTTTGAGCAGAATCGCTTCACGAGTGTAATGGAGAAACCGCTTTCGACGTTTGGTGCGGATGTCGATACGGCGTCGTACAGCATTTTCCGGCGTCAGGTGTACAACGGAAACACGTCTTTTGGCCTGCTGCGCACAGAGGAGATGGTCAACTATTTCCGCTACGACTATCCTCAGCCCAAAAAGGGCGAGCCGTTTTCGATCACGGCCGAGATGACGCCGTGCCCGTGGAATCCGCAGACCAAGCTTCTGCGTCTGGGGCTGGCGACGCGCCACATCGCGTCAGAGGACAGGCCTGCATCGAATTTCGTTTTTCTGGTCGATGTGTCGGGTTCAATGTCGTCTGAGGACAGGCTGCCGCTGCTCCAAAAAGCGCTTCTCATTCTCGTCGATCAGATGCGCCCGGAGGATCGCATTTCCATCGTGACCTATGCGTCGTACGAAAAACTTGTCCTGGATGGCGCTACTTATAAGGATCGCGATGCCATTAAAGCTGCCATCAATTCTCTTCGTGCAGGTGGCTCTACCAACGGCGAGAGAGGCATACAAATGGCGTATGAAGTGGCGCAAAGGCATTTCATTAAGGGTGGAAACAACCGAATCATTATGGGCACGGATGGCGATCTGAATGTTGGCATCAGCAGCGAAAGCGAGCTTAAGCGCTTCATTGCAGACAAACGCAAAACGGGTGTCTTCCTTTCTGTCTTCGGTTTTGGCCAGGGCAACCTTAAAGACAGCAAAATGACGGCACTCGCCAAAAACGGCAACGGCAACTACAGCTATATCGACACCATCATTGAGGCGCGCAGAGTTTTGCAAACCGAATTGAGCTCGACGCTTTTTGTCGCGGCAAAGGATGTCAAATTCCAGGTTGACTTTAACCCCGGTAAAGTAAAGGGCTATCGGCTTATTGGCTACGAAAGCCGCAAACTCAATGCCGAAGACTTTGCCGATGACAAGAAGGACGGCGGCGAGATCGGCGCCGGCCACCAGGTCACAGTGCTCTATGAAATCATCGACAGCAATTCTGACTATGCCTTCAGCACAGAGTCGAGGTATCAAAAACCCATGCAGGTCGTCGACAGCAATGAGTGGTTTACACTCAAGATTCGCTACAAAGACCCCGATGGCGACAAGAGCAGAGAGCTGGTCTACCCCACTGACAATCGCATCTGGCGTGACAAAATGTCACCCGACATGGTTTTTGCAAGCGCGATAGCCCAGGTCGCGATGATCGCCAACAAGTCTGATTATGTGGGCACGGCGACGCTCGATTCGGTTGTGGCACAGCTCCTGACGGTGCCGGCATTCCAGAATGACGAACTCAAGGCGGAGTTTGTGTCGCTCGTAAGACGATTAAGAGGCCTTTCTTAACCCTCTGGTGTCGCGCTCTATTTGCCGCTGGCAAATACGAGCGCGGCGCAGGCTATCTGGCCAATAGCCAGATACGCCTGCGCACGTTTTTCTTTCTTGTGGGGGAACTTGTTCCCCCACACCCCCTGCGATACTTCGTATCGCTTGTGGGTGAAAGGCGAAGCTTTATTGTTTTTGGCGACATGCCTTGCTTCACGAGCAATTGATTCCATGGCAAGATATATGGCATCAAACGAAGTGCTTTGCCACTCAATCCACAAGCAATGCCAAAGGCATTGCAGGGGTGTGGGGAGCAATGCTCCCCACAAAAAATAAAAACGCTCTAATATGCATAGCTGAAATTAAGGCTGACAACGTGTTTCGTGTATTCGGCAATCGAGACATCGCTGGTGTTGTGGTACAGCGCGTATTGGACACCAAGTTGCAAACCAGGCATAAAGCTGTAGTTGATGCCGGCCTGCACAGCGAGAAAAAGATCTTTGCGAATCGCCGTGCTGCCGGATTGAAATGTCAGGTATCCTGCACCAAAGCTGGCGCTCGTCTGCAGGCGTTCGAACCAGAGGGCATCGAAGCCGAAGTTGGTGCGATGGAAATGGTAGAAGTCGCCATATAGCGAGCTATCGTGATCTTTGCGATATTCAATGAAGATTCTGGTCTCTTCGGTGAGGGCACATTCAAAGCTGGCATGCGCGATGAACAGATGTGATTTGGCGTTTTTGCCGTAGTAGGCGTACGAATAGCCGGCGCCGATTTCATAGCTGAAGCGCTCGAAGACTGTTCCCCCGAGGCTGAATGTCGCGCGAAACGGCATGGCGTTGTGGTTGTCCTGTTGTGTCGAAATGCTGTCTTCCGACGCCGGGCGTTCCGATTCAAGATAGTGGATGTACCGAAAATCGAGGGTAAGTGCCGTGCTCAGTTCCGGGAAGAAAATCCATTGCGTGACAGTATCGAAGCGATGGTCGAAAAAACTCAGGCCGCTGAATTCTTCGTAGATTTTTCCGTTAAAAAAATAGGCGAAGCGCTGAGAGAAGTTTTCTCTCTGTTTGGGCTGCAGGGTGAGTGCTGACCCCAGACGCATGGCGTGATGATCGTGATCCATCTGGAACTCGTCATGCTCATGCCCGCCAAGGTAGCTGTAAGAGAGCCCGGGCGAAACGCGCAGAAAGTTCTCTTTGAAAAGGTCGGCCTCAGAGATCAGCAGCACCATCGGCTTGCCTGAAGGCGATTCATCACCCAGACCAAAGAATTGTTCCCAATGAAGATGCAGTTCATTGTTCCATGTGTGCGTATCTTCGTCGCGCAGCTTTGTGTTAAGTTGGATGCCGATGTCGATGAACCCATCCCCTTTGCTGTTGACATCGTCCTCGGCACCCAGGGAGTTGTAGCCAATAAAGAATGTTGCACCAGGGCTGAGGATGAAGTTGCCTGCCCAAATCCCGCCCTCATGCTCGGGCATGTTGTCGATGGCGTCAGGAGAGAATATGTGTTCGATTGGCTGGACAGGATTCGGCTCAGGTTCAAGTGTTTCGGCTTTGGCGGTGGCAGAAGCCAGCAGAAGGGAAGTTGTGGCGCAGATACAACACAAGTGTTGGTTTAGCATGGATACACGATTCCTTTAGTTTTTGACGCAAGTCAAATGGTTTTAAGATTTTGGATACAGCAGTGGCTTGGCGGTAAATCTGTCGTCTATGAGTGAGCTGGATTTTTTGTCTGGCGAGGTATGTGGCAGTAACGATGCACTTCGCCACTTCACTCACAAGCAATGCCAAAGGCATTGCAGGGGGTGTGGGGGAACTTGTTCCCTCACATAAAATAAAACACTAAAGTATCAAACTGCCGATTTGGTAGATGCAGAAGGCGACCAGCCAGGCAAAACCCGTCTGATACAGGACGATAAGGACTGTGCCCTTTAGGCTTCCAAGTTCGCGCCTCATCGTAGCCACGGCCGCCACACAGGGCGTATAGAGCAGCGTGAATACCAAAAAACTGAACGCAGTCAAGGGGGTGAAGAAGGTTTGCAGTGTGTCGCCCAAGTCGGTAAGGCCTGTACCTGCCAGCACGGCCAGGGTACTGATGACGGTTTCCTTTGCGAGGAATCCCGTGATAAGGGCCGTGGCTACGCGCCAGTCGCCGAGGCCGATGGGAATGAATATTGCGCTGACAGAGCGCCCAACCACCGCCAGTATACTCTCAGCGCTGTCGTCAACAAGGTTGAACTGCATATCGAAGGATTGCAAAAACCAGATGACCACCGTTGCCAGAAAAATAAGGGTGAATACTCTGCGAACAAAGCCTTTTACTTTATGCCAGATGAGCAGCAGGACAGTTTTTGCAGATGGAAAGCGATAATTGGGAAGCTCCATCACAAACGCCACCGGTATGCCTCTGAAAGCCGTTTTTTTCATGATGAGTCCTGAGAGGATCCCGAGCACAACGCCCATTAGGTATAGACTGAACATGACAAGGGCCTGATGGTTTTCAAAAAAGGCAGCGGTAAACAGGGCATAAACCGGGAGTTTTGCGCTGCAGCTCATGAACGGCGTGAGGAAAATGGTCAGTTTTCTGTCGCGCACACTGGCCAGCGTTCGTGTGGCCATCATGGCCGGAACGGAGCAGCCAAATCCCATCAGCAGGGGGACAAAACTGCGCCCGGAAAGACCTATTTTTCGCAGGGGTTTGTCCATGACATACGCCACCCTCGCCGTGTAGCCGCTGTCTTCCAGCAGAGAGAGGAAGAAAAAGAGCGTGATAATAAAAGGCACAAAACTGAATACTGCCCCAACACCCGCAAAAATACCATCCGTGATAAGAGAATGGACGGCAGGATTCAGCCCGTAGGCCATGAAACCGCTGTCTGCGAGTTTGCCAAGGGCCTCAATGCCCTCCACCAGCAGATCACTTAACCAGGCGCCGATCCACTCGAAGGTAAGCCAGAAGATCGCGAACATGATCCCCAAAAAGACGGGGATCCCAAAAATCTTGTGTGTCAGCACGGAATCCAGTGCAACGCTGCGCCGGTATTCGCGGCTTTCCCTGGCTTTCACCACACAGTCTTTGCAGATTGTCTCAATGAACTGATACCGCATATCGGCCATGGCCGCTTCCCTGTCGGTCCCCAATTCCGTTTCCATTTCATGGACGGCGTGTTCGATCGTATCGATTTCGTTGTTTGAAAGTGACAGGCTGGCAAGCATGGGCTCGTCACCCTCGATCAGCTTTGTCGCTGCAAATCGCCTTGGAATGCCCTGTTTTTGCGTATGATCTTCAATGAGGTGGGCGATGCCATGAATGGCACGATGAACCGCACCGGAACAGAAATCAATGCGATCTGGCTTTCTCTGAGTTTTCGCTGTTTCCATAGCCTGTTCGAGCAATTCAGAAAGGCCCTGTTTTTTCGTTGCTGATATCGGCACGACTGGGATGCCGATATCTTTCTGCATGCGCTCAATCTCGATGCTGCCGTTGTTGGCCTGTACCTCATCCATCATGTTCAGTGCCAGCACCATCGGGATTTGCAGTTCTATGAGCTGAAGGGTCAGATACAGATTGCGTTCGATGTTGGAGGCATCCACGATGTTGATGATCCCGTCCGGCTTTTGCCTGAGCAGGAAATCCCTGGTCACAATTTCTTCGCTTGTATAGGGGGATAAAGAATAAATACCGGGCAGATCGACGATTGACACATCCTTTTTGCCGATGGCATTGCCGATCTTTTGTTCGACGGTGACACCGGGAAAATTTCCCACGCGCTGATGGGAGCCTGTAAGCTGATTAAACAGGGTGGTCTTGCCGCAATTCTGATTCCCAACGAGTGCAAAAATCATGTTGCAACCTCCTCCACCGTGATGTGTCTGGCATCTTCCAGCCGCAGGGTCAGAACATACCCTCGAAGCAGCAGCGCAATGGGATCGCCCAGCGGCGCGATTTTTTTCACCGTCACGGTGGTGCGCGGCGTGAGCCCCATATCCAAAAGCCGCCGCCTGAGTACCTTTTCACCGCCCACTGTCACAACGCGTCCGCTTTTGCCCACGGGCAGGTCTCTCAAAGTCATCATCCTTCTCATCCATGATTATCAAAGTTAGTTGTATCTAACCGTTGGGATAAATAAACGACCAGCATGAACTGGCCAGAATGGCAGTTAGCGCAAGCTAACTTCATTGGCAATCAAAATATGTGACCTGGCCTTTGATTTGAATGAATGGACAGTTTGTGATAGGAAAAAGTTAGTTGAAATTAAATTTAGAGCGATTTCAGCTTTGAGTAGGGGCGAATAATTATTCGCCCCTACAGTTGCTGCTACCTACCCACAGGCGATACGCGAACCCCTTCGTCGAAGCCTCCCTCTCCGAGGGAGGTGGCGCAAAGCGCCGGAGGGGCCCGCCACCACCTCCCCTGAAAGGGGAGGCACGCAGGGGGGGNACGGGGTCCCCCACG
>WQTY01000022.1 GCA_009786045.1 Pseudomonadota bacterium
CGCATGGCAGACAGGCAGCATTTTTTGGAGACGGCGCTGAGTCCATTTTTTGCTTCGGAGGCGGGGGTGCCAGCAACGGGGTTTGAGGGTTATCTGGCGGCAGGGACTTATACTTTCGGCATGGAGGCGAGCGCTGAAGAAATGCTTCGCGAGATGCATGCCGGATGGCGAGAGATGTGGCACGGGCTTGTGGCTGAGCATCGCGGCGTTTACGAAGCCTACCTGCGTCAGGGCTGGGACGATCATCGTCTGCTGACTTTGGCATCGATGATCGAGAAAGAGGCGGTGGTCAATGGAGAGCGTCCCATCATTGCGCGCGTTTTTCTGAACCGTCTCAATAAGAAGATGCGCCTGCAGTCAGATCCCACCTGTGTCTATCCGCCCCTGGCAGACGGCGAGAAACCGACGCCGAAGCGCTGCAAAGACACGGGAAATGCGTACTCGACCTATGTGATACCAGGTTTGCCGCCGGGTCCGATCACGACGGTGTCGGAGGCGAGCATGCGGGCGGTGTTTGAGCCATACAGCGGCCCCGATGCCAAGGAGCTGCTCTTTTTCGTGGCACGCCAGGACGGTTCCTGGCGACACTATTTTTCGAAAACCTATGCAGAGCATCAGGTGGCGGTCGATCATTTTTTGAAAGGAAAGGCCAAAAAGCCACGCGGAACAGTGCAGCCGAAGTTTTAAGTTTTATTTGTGGGGGCCGCGCCCCCTGCGCCGCTATCGGCGAGCGCGATACGCGGCTACCCCCAAGAGCGGGGCCTCAATCGCCGGCCCCGCAACGCCCGGCTCGGTGAAGCGGGCGACCGTTCCGGTCGCCCCTACGGATTTTTTTTGTGGGGGCCCTTTACAAATCGTCCCTGGGCAGCCTTGGATGGGCCTTTGGGTTGTTCTTTGGTTTTACTGGCGTGAACTTGGGCAGACAGGTTCTGCAAACGAGGTGGGTCTCAGTTAGTCCTCCCAAAGTTATAATAAATAAAGCAACCGCGATCAGGGTAAAGATGACAAGGGCTGCCTTAGGGAAAAAATTATAGAGTATATAACAGGGAATGCCAACGACGATGATGGTCGCACCTAAGGCGATAGAAAGCTCCGGGATAGGTTTTTTTCGACCCAGAGTGTAGGGGGCGTTGTTTTGAAGTTTGCAGCTGCTGCAGCACAGGGCAGTGTCATTTGGCTGGGCAGTCACAGTTTCGCCGTGCTTTGCGAGCGTCGCGCCGCAGCGTTCAAGTTCGTCACGGTATGCTTTGGCATCTTCTGGGATGATTTCGATAATTTTTTGGCACAGCGCGGCTCGCTCGGTGTAATCGTCATCAGGTGTTGCCTGAAGCAGGGCGATATACGGGGCGGCATCTCGCCGCGTGGCGATGCATTCATCGGCTTTGTCAGCTAAAATTTCAAAGACCTTGTCCGCTTTGCCAGCTTCGCGGTACGTCTCAACGATGTTATGGGCCTCCTGGAATTGTTTGTTCTTAAGCGCATTCTGGAGCGCTATAATGATGTAGTCGCGGTCACGCGCGAAGGCGATAGAGTGTTCGAGCGCTTTAAGCTCTGAGTTCTGATTGTCAATATATGGTGTAGAGGGGGAGGCTTTGCTTTCCATTTACGAATTGTCCTTGGGCAGAATTGGGAGGGCTTTTATATTTTTCTTAGCCTTCACAGGCGTGAACTTGGGCAGAAGCGAATCATTCGGCAACATACCTGGATTTACCCTGGGATGCTCTTGCCGCCAGGGTGAGACATCGGGTGGAGCCGGAAATATTACACCAAAATCGTGCAATGAAGAATCCATACCTTGCAGAACCGATCACCTGGCTTTGCCCCTGGACTGAGGGTGGGACATTTTCTGCGGGCATCACCACACCATGAAGCGGTCAAGATATCTGCACGCTCAGTGACGCCATCCATCCACAGGCAATGCGCAGCATTGCAGGGGGTGTGGGGGAACACGTTCCCCCACACAAGCGGGGCGTTGCGGGGCCGGCGACTGAGGCCCCGCAAAGGGGGTAGACGCGTATCGGCCGCGGCGGCCGATAGCGGCGCAGGGGGCGTTGCCCCCGAAGCAGTGCGCTCAGAAATAGTGCATTTGGATGATTCGGCAAGGTTGACGTTGGGGTTTCATTCAAGTACGAATGAGATGTGGTTTGTGTGGACTGCAACACTACTGCAACACTAAGGAGATGAGACGATGAATCGACGTTATTTCGTGCTTGGCATTGGCGGATTGTTGACGCTCGTGACGTTGAGTGGTTGTGTCATTGACGGTTCGGATCGTGGGGTGCATGCAGCCATTGAGACACAAACAGGGGCGGTATATGATCCGGATTCGACGAAAGAAGGGGCGCTTGGGTTGATTTTTGGCATGCCCCAGATCGACGACCGCCTGGATGTGGCGGCTGGCGATAAAGAGGATTGGCGGTATATTTTGGTGGCCGAGTCCGGAATGATGTCGATAACCATCAATCTCGACACCCCAACGGCGATAGATGGTGGGTGGAATATTATCGACTCTGAGGGGCGAACGCTGCATCGTCAGTCGTTCAGCAAAACGCAGGGATTTTATGAGTTTAAGGACTTTCCTGTGAAGAAGGGCGTGTATTATTTCCAGACGTTTGCGACATCCGGCAGTTCGATCTACACGATAGCGTCGAGTTTTCGTCCGAATGTTGTCGAGGTGGCCGTCGTTATGCCTGAGCCTGAGCCTGAACCCGAGCCGGTGGCGGTGGCGCCGCCTCGTGGGCCCCGTACGCCTCGTGAGCCTCGTACGACGCCCGCACCGACACCCACGCCGGCGCCTGCACCGGCTCCCGCGCCTTCGGGTGCGAAGGTGAAGGGCTATATTTCAATCATCACGCCCAGGCCCGATGGTTCTGCCGAGATAACGATCCGCGATGTCGGAAAGAATAAGGGCATCGAAGCGGGGGCTGTCGGCGTGGTGGAGGGTACGAACATGCGCATACAGACGACACAGTGTTTTGCGACGTCGTGTCGTGCCATCATCCCGGAGGGAGCGGATCCGAAGCGGCTCAAGCAAGGTGCGAATGTGGTTTTCTAGGACTTGTGCTGCCGTGATTGCGGCAGCGCTTTTGGCCTTTGGCTGCGAGGCGTCTCGCTCAGAGGGAGGGGACGCCGTTTCTGCGCCGGCTTTGGGTGTGGAGAGGGGGGGGCTGGAGCTTTCCGGGCGTGTGATCGATGTCTCGGCCCGTGCGTCGGACGAGCATGAGGGCTGGGGTGAGCCTTATAAGGCTGTTTTGAGTGATTTCGCTGAGGATAGCCGGGAGCGCCTGATAAGGGTATCGATCGTCATTCATACATCGAAGGTTGGCCGCCTGGTTGACGAGGATATTGAGGAACGCCTCTGGAATTTATTGCTTGCGCATGCACCGGCGCCTTATGATTTGCGCCGTGCCAAGGGTATGGACAGCCATGAATCGGTGTGGGGAACGCTGCGCGTTGAGTTCAGGCGTCAGGTGGTGCGTTTGCGTCGTGCCTCGAAGAGCGCGTTGCAGAGGGCAAGCTATGTGTTTGATGTATCGATGCAGTTTCGCAGTACGGGGGGGGAGACAGGGGCGTGGGATGGGTTTCGGTATAGCTATCGCGATGAACACGGGGCAGACGAAGAGCAGAGCGTCAATGCGGCTTTTTGGCGAGAGCTGGAGCGGCGGATTCCGACGCTTATTGCCGAGCCGTCAGGGGAGACGCAGCACTGGTTGCGCGCCCAGGGTTTTTTGTCAAGCATCCTCTCGCCTGACGAAGTGCGCCGGTGGATGACATTGCCCGAGCATCGTTATTTTGACGAAGGCTGTTTGCAGTATACAGTCGATGGGCAGCCGCACTTCACCCATCTGTTGTCGCCGTTTGCAGCCCCGCGCCTGCTTTCAATGCCGTTGGTATTGGCCATGCACTGCTCACGCGAGGCGATTTATGTGTTTTCCCAGAACGGCCAGGGGGGCGTCGATGTGTATTATCAGCCTGCGGGTTCATTGCATGCATGGAAGACATCGTTTTCGTTTGAGGAACCGGTAACGGCCAGGAATTTTGGCTTTCATGTGGACGATGAACTGATTTGTGTCTGGAGTGGTGCGGATGCCGCTTCGGCACGCAGCTTTGAGGTGCAGTGTATCGATCGTGCGCGTGGCAAGCCCAGGTGGCGTACGAAAGCACTGCC
This sequence comes from Pseudomonadota bacterium, assembly GCA_009786045.1. Lineage (GTDB taxonomy): Bacteria > Myxococcota_A > Bradymonadia > UBA4248 > UBA4248 > WQTY01. The sequence goes on from WQTY01000022.1 coordinate 4,169, forward strand.
CGGTGCATGGCGTGGCTTTGGAGTTTTAGAAGATAGCTATGTCGTGGTGGGTGACAGTGCTGTGTTTGGGGTAAGCCGGCCTGGGGAGCTGCTGTTTGTGCAGCGCTTTGAGTCATCATCGTCGAGGCAGCATGCCCGGCGCAGCTGTCAATCGGGTGAGAGGCTTATTTTTTCGCCAAGACCCGGCCGGGTTGTATCTTTTCATATGAGGTCGCGAACGTTTGAGTGGGCGGTGGATACGTTCGACTCGTCTGTGCTGCATTGTGGGCCAGATGGATTGGTGGTGGTCTCTGAGGCGGGGGGGTATTTGCTTGGGATGGACGCTGAGACGCGTTCGCCGCGCTGGAAGTATCGTTCGGTGGCGTTTCCGCGGGATCTGATGTCTTATGGACATCATCTGTATTTGCTCATGGATCGTGGGGTCGTGGTTTTGCATGCAGGCCATGGAAAACGTGTGGCCGCCTTTTCGCTTCCCTTTGAAGCGACGCGTTTTATTGTGCTGGGCAGCAGGATTTTTCTGGATGCGGTCGACGCGGTCTATGCGCTGAGTGCATCTTCGTATGCGCCATAGCGCATTTTTAGTTTTTTATGTGGGGGAACTGCTCCCCCTTTAGGGGGACGCCAGCGAAGCTGCTAGGGGGGGCCGCACCCCCTGCAATGCTGCGCATTGCTTGTGGGTAGAGGACGAAATGATTCGTTTTTGGCTAAACTTCTCGTCTTTTGGAACGGTTTCTCGCTTGAGATGACGGGTGATTTTCAGAACTCGACGGCCGTGTTTCCCCCCTGCTGGGAAGCTATTATCTGCCCCTGCGGCGTATCGCTTAGGAGTGAAGTGGCAAAATGCATCGTTTATGGTGTGGCCGGGTGTTTTATCTTGCGTAAACATGGGTTGTGGGTAACTTGTCGGCTTTTCCGTGTGCTGGAAAACTGCCCCTGCGTTTTCCATGCAGGATCTGTGACAGATAGCCGCCAGTTAAGCTCAGGCACTGTGTGTTTGTTGGTGAACACCTCATGAAGCGCTTTGTTGTATTTTCGAATTTGCATCTGCCCCGCGCATGGTCGAGAGTGCTTGCGTGGGTTGTCATGGGTTTGGGGCTGCTTGTCTTTGTGACGGGAATCATTGTTCGCGATGAGGCACCGGCCATGGCACAGCAGACAGAGTCTGGCGCAGAAGCTGCGCCCCTTGCCGGGGGTGAGCATGATGTCTGGCAGGGCCTGGTTGGCGAGGATGGGGTGCAGGATCGGCGTCTTTTGTATATGCCCGAAGAGGAGGCAAGAGGCGACGCGATGGCTGTCATAGAGCGTAAGCGCGCCGAGCGCGGCTCCGAGATTGGATGGCGCTTTATGAGCATCTTCGGCATCTTTGGGCTGATAGGCATTGCCTGGCTCATGAGCAATAACCGAAAGAAGGTCATTTGGAAGGCCGTGGCCATTGGAACGGCAATGCAGCTTGCGTTTGCCATGTTTATCCTGTGGACGCCGATTGGGAAGGCCATATTTGCCGGCCTGAACTCAGTCATCGTCGTGCTGCTTGATTTCACAAGAGCCGGAACGGCCTTTTTGTTTTCCAGCTATGTCAGCGGCACCATTGAATCCGCACACGTCAATACAGCCATGAGCGTTTTGCCGCCGATCATCTTCTTCAGCGCGCTCATGACGATGCTCTATTACGTGGGCATCATGCAATGGGTCGTGCGGGGGATGGCGGTTTTCATGATGAAGATCATGGGGACGTCCGGGGCGGAGACTCTTTCTGCAGTGGCGAATATTTTTGTGGGCCAGACGGAGGCACCGCTGGTGGTGAAGCCATATGTGGCGCGTCTGACGAATTCAGAGCTTTTTTCTGTGATGACGGGTGGTTTTGCGACGGTTGCCGGTGGTGTGATGGCCTCGTATGTGGCGATGCTGCAGCCACACTTTCCCGACATTGCGGGGCATCTCATTGCCGCGAGTGTCATGAGCGCGCCGGCAACGCTGGTGATTGCCAAAGTCATGTTTCCCGAGACGGAAGAGCCTGAGACGCGCGGCAAAGCTGACATGTTTGATGATAAACAGGATGCCAACATCATTGACGCCGCAGCACGCGGTGCCAGCGATGGCATGCAGTTGGCGATTAATGTCGCGGCCATGCTCATTGCTTTCGTGGCCATCATTGCGCTGCTGAATTTTCTTCTTGGCTTTCCAAGCCGCGCCGTCAATGCGCAAACCTATCACCATGTTTCGGGGTATCTGGTGTCTGCCGAAGGGGCACTCGATCCGGCCTGCGCGCAGCCTTATGCCACGAGTGATACGATTGCGTGTACACATGGCGCACTCGTTGCCATTGCCGAGCGTCAGGGCATTGTGCTGGATGAGGGCATGCGTACCCTCAGCGGTGATCAGCGCCATCGTGTCAACCAAACCCGAACCGTCTATGATGCACTCATCGGCCGGCTTTCTCCCCCGTTGGCGCACTCGGCCATGGTTCACGATTGCCGTGATGGACACAGCATTGCCGCCTGTGGTGCCGTTCTGACAAAAACGCAGGATAAGGCCTGGACAACCAACCTCCAGAGGAAGCCTGTCTGGCCGCTGATCTCGCTTGAGGTCATTCTTGGTTACCTATTCTTTCCCATTGCTTTTCTCATGGGTGTGCCCTTATCAGACTGTTTTCTGGTGGGCCAGCTTTTGGGAGAAAAGATGGCCATCAACGAGTTTGTGGCTTACCTGCATCTTTCTCAGGTTATTGATCAGCTTTCCTATCGCGGTGCCGTCATTGCCATCTATGCGCTGTGCGGTTTTGCGAACTTTGGTTCTATTGCGATTCAGATCGGCGGCATGTCTGCCATGGCGCCGAACCGGCGATCTGACCTGGCGCGCCTTGGCATCAAAGCGATGATTGCAGGATCCATCGTTGCATTTATGACCGCTACCATTGCCGGCGCCCTCATTTAGGAAGTTCATGGAGTATATTTTAGAACGCGCTGAATATCTGCTTTCGCTGCCCCTTGCGAACAGTATTGCCCTGTTTACGTTTGTGCTGGCCATCATTCTCGTGGTGCCCATCCTGACAAACAAGATTCGCGTTCCACAGGTGATTGGCCTTATTTTGTGCGGTGTTCTGGTCGGGCCGCATGCTGCCGATCTCATCCATAACGATGACGCCATCAGGCTGCTCTCGACCACTGGCTTGCTTTATGTGATGTTTATGGCCGGCCTTGAGCTCGACATCAATCAATTTAAGGTCAATCGGAATCGGAGTCTGGCCTTTGGGGTTTTGACCTATCTTGGCCCCCTGGTGATTGTATTTCCCATTTGCTACTGGGGCTATCACCTGACGTTTCTTGAGAGTTTCCTCATCGGCAGCATGCTTGGTGCGCATACGCTCATTGCCTATCCTGCTGCGAGCAGGTTTGGCATTGTGCGTGATCCGGCAGTTTCTGTTACGGTAGGCGGCACCATCCTCGTGGATGCCGGTGTTTTGGTTCTTCTTGCCATCATATTGGGCATTGCATCGGGCAATGTGGCGATCGATTTCTGGGTGCAGCTCATCCTTTCGCTCGTTGTCTTTTCAGCCATCATGTTTTTCGTTATACCAAAGATAGGCGAGATTTTCTTTTCAAACCTCAACCACGAGCGCTATCTGCGTTACGTGTTTGTCCTCTTTATCCTGTTTGCTTCGGCACTTTTAGCGGAGTTGGCTGGCCTGGAGGCTATCGTTGGCGCCTTCATCGCGGGCCTGGTTCTGAATCGGCTCATCCCGGCATCCTCCGGGTTGATGCGCAACATTGAGTTTGTCGGCAACGCCCTGTTTATTCCCATTTTTCTGGTTTCTGTGGGGATGTTGGTAGATCTGGGGGTGCTTTTCAGCGGGCCGGCGATCATCATTTTGACAATCATCCTGTCGGTGGCGGCGCTGTTGGGCAAATGGGCTGCTGCCTTTAGCACCCAAAAGCTCTTTGGCTATTCCAAACACCAGCGCGGTGTCATTTTCGGGCTTTCAGCATCGCACGTCGCAACGACCCTCGCCGTTATACTGGTGGGGTATCGCGTGGGCCTCATCAACGACACCTTCTTTAATGCGACGATCATCCTCATTCTCATCACATGCATTGTTGCGAGCATCGTGACCGAAAAAGCCGCCAAGACTCTGGCTCAGGCATCCTTTGTACCCAGCAAAATCCGCGATGACGCTTCGCTGGAGCACATCCTCCTGTTGCTGGACAATATTAAGAATGGCACCAATCTTATTGCCTTTGCACTCCTCTTTAAATCGCCGCAGTCGCACGCATCTGTTTCTGTTGTGTCAATCCTTAAAAATACCACACAGGCCGAAGAGAAGGCACGCGCCCTTCGTCAGGGACTTGCGCTGATGGTACAGGTAGCACAGGAAGCCCATGTGCGAGTCGGTTTTCGCACCATTGTCGATTCGTCTATTGTTTACGGGGTTGCCCGTGCGGCCCGCGAGCAACACGCCAATGTCACCATCATGGGTTGGCCAAGGGTCGGCTTCACCGAACGTATTCTGGGGGAAAAGTGGAAAGCCGTTGTCTCAAATCTTCATCAGCTCGTCGTTTTTGCCGACGTGCAAAAGAGCTTTGCTACCATCAAACGCATCAACCTCTTTACCCTCCCTTATGCCGAGCGTGAGGCGGGCTTTGACACATGGTTTGATAAACTGACTAAAATTGCCTCGGAAGGCTCCCTCACGATTCAACACTATGGCGACGAAAGCACGCATCAGGCAATGATAGCTCGCAGCAGGGAAATGCAGGTCGAAGTTGTACTGGCACACCGAGGCCCGTCAGCCACCGATGCCGATGGTTTTAAAAAAATCGAAATCACACCTGACGCCGTCGTCGTCGCTGTCGCTGCCCGAACAAACACGCTGAGTTATGCGCCTGTATGCCGGCATGCACCGGAACAGCTGCAAAAGTACTACCCAGACAACAACAAACTTCTCATCCTGCCGCCTCAACCCTCGGCCTCAGCGGGGGAATATGACGATTAAGATGAAAGATGAAGCCATGTTCCGGCATTGCCGGGCAATTATTTTTGACATGGACGGGACACTCCTGGATACGCTCCAGGATATTGCCGGTGCGATCAACGCGACGCTTCAGGACTGGGGCTTAGCCGGGAAATCGTCCGAAGAGCTCCTGAACTACATTGGTCATGGTGCCCTGTGGCTTTGTCAGAGGGCTTCCGGGCTCAGCGGCGAAGCCGCAGAGCGTTTTTGCTGCGATTATAAGAAAAAAGCTTTCAACAGCAGTGATGCCAGGACGAGGGTTTATCCGGGGATTATGGAAGCCGTCCATGCCCTTAAAGCAGAGGGCTTTAAGCTTGGTATCTATACCAACAAGCCACAGGCCTGGGCAGAGAAACTCGCGGTGCAGTTTTTTGGCATCGGCATGTTTGACGGTATCGCAGGGGCGCATGACGGGGCACCGCTCAAACCGGAGCCCTCGGGCATTCTCAACCTGTGTGAAGCCTGGGGAGTACCCGTAAAAGATGCCGTGATGGCAGGAGATTCCCCCGTCGATATTGAGACGGCTAAGGCGGCGGGCATTCCTGGCATCGGCGTGAGCTGGGGGTTTCGCCCAAGACAGCTGCTTGTGGACTGTGAAGCGGCAAAGGTGGTAGACAATGCTTGGCAGCTGATGGCTCTGTTTGGCGTGGACGTCTCAACCGTGCAATAACAAACTTGTTCGTGTTGAATGTCGAGGAAGCAGGCCTTGCTTTCAGATGCAGAATTGCAGGGGAAGGCGTGCAATGGCTTGCATTTTTTTTTGAGGAATGCTAAGTTTTACGCGGTTAGACGCCTGCGAATATGTGGGTGTCTGTGTGTCATCGAACAGAGATTTGCAGAAACACCAAGCCGCCCGCAACGGTGGTCAGAGAGGTAGGATGATGGGTTTGTCAAGAAAGGTAATACTCGCTTCGTGTGTATGCGCCGCCTTTTTGGTCGGCGTGTTTAGCTGCATGATCGAAGAGCGTGACCTCGATAAAGGGGGCGTGTTCAAATGTCGGGCGACGCCTGGGTGCTTCGAGGGCGAGGATTTGACGTGCGTTCCGAGAACAGAAGACAATGAGGCCGGCTGCAGGCCGTGTTCCATCACCCCAGAGGGAACATGTCTGGCAGGCAGTGTTTGTGTTGTCACTTCGCCTGACAAGACAGATGGTTTGTGCGTGCCTGAGGACGAAGTGCCTCGCTGCCACGACTATGACGGTGACGGTTTTTACAGTGCCTGGCCAGGATACGAAGATCGGTGCGGTTTTACGAAAGACAATCCACGGGATTGCGATGACAATGATCCCAACGTTTACCCTGGTGCAGTAGAGTATTGCGACGGCAAGGACAATAACTGCGATGGTTGTGTTGACGGCATCTGCCAGGTCGGCGCCGACTGTACCGGCAGCGACAAGTCGAAATGCCAGCCGCTCGTTCGGCTTTGTTTTGGCGTTGGCAGCCCAGACGGCATGAAAGACGTGGCCGTTTGTTCGCCCAAGGTGGCGGGTGTGCTGCTTTGCCAGAACCAGACGTTCGTCTATGCGAAACGCATTGATGACAAGTACGTTGTTCAGGAAGGCGGCAAGTGCCCGGAAGCCGACAGCATTCCGTATGAAGGCAAGACACTTCGCTATGTCGAAGACGAGAGAGCCATCAATCTCAAAGATAGATCCTTGTGCGATGGCTGGGACAACGATTGCAACGGCTACGTCGATGATGGATGCGTTGAGTGTAAGGTTGACGATAAAACGAAGTGCTTTGTTACGGATGTTTCGGGTGTTACGTTGGGCAATGCCAGAGCCCTTAATCCGAATGATACGGCTTCGTTGGACTATAACACCTATAGAGATATTATTGATAACAAATGTGGTGGAGATGAAGCGAGGTGTGGCTGTGTTGGTGACATGGAATGTAATGGTTCAGTAGCACCTGTATGCACGAAGGGCGGCATTGAGCTCAATGCGACGAATATCAAACAGCAGCAGGCGAGTGGCGATACGAGCCATAATTGGAATTGCCTCTAGATCCTGTGTTTGCACCGTAGTGAGCGTCCCGATTATCGGGGCGCTTTTTTTGTGCGTGAAGCAGGGAGGCAGGGATATAGAATTCGACTGCCATAGGGGGCGAACCCCTAAAATGTGCCAGGATTCCCGTTGTCCGTTAGTGTCCTGACTGGTGCTGGATCGTTTGTTGGAGTCCACGGGATGAATACGAGATGGGTTTTTGCAGGATTGGCGGCGTGGCTAAGTGTCGGGTGCGCCACACAGAGCGGAGGCTTGACCGAGCGCGACAGGGNAGTTTTAGAAGGGCGGATTGCAGATCTTGAAGCCTCGGATTTGCGTTATCGTACCAAGATAGCGACCCTTGAGCGTTCCATGTCGCAGCTCGAAGAGAAAGTCAGCCTGCTGTCTCGCAGGACCTCGCTTGAAGCTCGTGAAGTCGTACGCGTTGTGCCCACGGATCGGCCCTCACCGCATGTCGTGCAAACTTTGCCACAATACGATGAACCGACTCAGGATGACGTCTACCAGGAGCTCGTGATTTCAGATGATAAGAAGCGTGCTTATTTTGGACAATCGACGGTAAGTCCATCGACGCCAGGTGCAGCAGCTTCCGGGCAGACAGGTCCTCGCAGGGCATACGAAAATGTTGTGACAGATGACAGGTTGCCGGCGGCTCGATCACAGGCGCCAGCCACCGCCGCCATCATCTCTCCCATGGATTATTACCGGGAAGGGATTGATTTGTACCGCCGTGGTGCATATGCCGATGCCAGGACGAAGTTTCAGCAGTTTTTGGCGACGAAACCAGAGCTGGAGTATATCGACAATGCATTGTACTGGATCGGCGAATGCTATTACGGAGAGGGTCTGTTCAACGAGGCAGCAGCAAATTTCCATCGCATTATTCAGGACTATCCAACGACAAACAAGGTTCCTGATGCTTTGCTCAAAGTATCACTGACCTATTTGAAGCTTGGAAGGCCTGATTCGGCAAGGGAGATGCTGCACTATCTCTTTGAGGCGTTTCCCGGAAGTGAAGCGGCACGAATCGGCAAAGCGCGATACGAAGCTTTGCTGGGTGGATTACCCAAATAATCTCTCAAGACGATGAAAACGGCATGGAAGGTTGAGCAGCAATTGGAGAGAGCAATGAAGAGATTTCAACGAAGCGTGGTGATGACAGCGGTGACAGTGTTCATGTCATCAGCCTATGCTTTTGCCCAGGAGCCGACGGATCTTATGCCTGACGTTGCCGTGCCTTCTGGTGCGGTTTCGCCGGCGGGGGGAGGTGGGGAGAGAGGCGGTGTCACTGTCAATGCCAGCGATCGCATTGCACGCGTCAACGGACAATCCACG
>WQTY01000023.1 GCA_009786045.1 Pseudomonadota bacterium
GGCGTATCGCGCATATTCGCGATAGCCACGCGTGTTGGGCGTATTGGCCTGGGGCCAATAGCCCAACGGGCCGGCGTATTGAAGGCTTTAGCCTGAGATAGCCGGGCCTTTTATTGGCTTCATTTTGAGCAGGATGAGCATGGCAATGTGGCAGGCGGCAAGGGCGAGGATGACGACACCAAATTTCAGCAGTACGGTGGTGGCCCATGCGGCGTTGATGGGTGCGTAGGCAGTGAGCAGATCGATTATGGCCTGGATGAGAATCCAGAGCCAGGTGACAGAAGCGCTGAAGCCTGCGAAGCCGGCCATGATGATCCAGCTCGTGCCGGGTTTTAGGTATTGAGGGCGGGGTGGTTTTTCGAGGCATGTGACGACGTCGTGCACGACGGAGGTTTTGCCCGTGTCGATTTTTTTGAGCCGTTGGAGCAGGTGTTCGGGTTGAAAGGCATTTTTGCCGTGCGGGGCTTCGAAGAAGTTGGCCATGGCGCGGCAGCACCAAGCGCAGATTGAGCGTTCGAGAATGAGCCATGTGAGGACGGCGATATGCGAGTACGGGCCGCGGAAGCTGATTTCGTGATGGTATTGGGCGATCAGAATGGCCAGAATCAGGACGATGAGTGTTGCCATGAGCTGTGTCAGAATGCCAAAGACGATGCCGATGTTTTGTCCTCGCGGGTAGGGGAGGCGTCCCAGGTTGACAGTCAGTGCGAAGCATCCTGCAAATGGGCCAAGGAAGCCCGCGGCAATGATCTGATTTCGCGTAAACATGGCATGCCTTGTGGGGAGCCATTTGGGCGCGGGCGAGTGCTGGGCGCGGGCTGTGGCTGTAATAAGAAACGCACGGAGGTTCCGTGCGCGTCAGGTTCGAGATGGAAGAAGCCTTTGTTGCCGCTGCCATGGGGGTATGTTTGAGCCGGGCAGAGGGATTTTCTGGCGATTGTGTCTCAGTCTTTGAACTCGTGAAGCAGTTGGCGCAAGTTTTCTTCGCTGGCTTGTGAAGACATGGGCACCTGGGCATCCAGCTCGACGATGTTGCCTGCTTCCATCAGGGTGACGCGCAGTTTTGTATCTTCGCTTGCGCCTACGGCATATTCGATGGTTTTGTCGTCGAGTTCTGACAGGCCATAGCGCATGCGAATGACTTTCTCTTCGAATGGTTCGAGGAGCTTGTATGGGGACTGCTCGGTTGTCCTGGCGGGGGCAATCGTTGTCTTGGCGGGGGCAATCGTTGTCTTGGCGGCTTTTTGTTCTTTTTGCTTTTTCACAAGAATTCTCCGATTTGGATGGGGTTCGCGAGCTTGCGACATCTGCGAGGATATGTCTGGCCTGGAAAAAGTCAAATCATCGGGGTCTAGGGGGAAGGTGCGGGGGGGAAGTGGTCCTGAGGCGAAAACGCTGGGCAATGCCCTGATCGGATTGACCCAGGCCCATGTATGGAAACAGGAGCCAGAGATCGTCGCTGGAAGCGTCGTTTTGGAGAGAGATGAATTGTGCGGGGGTATCGAATGGGCGAATGGTGCTGTCGCGCTGGAGCATGCCTGGGGAGATGTGCCCGGAGAAGCGCTGCGTTGCGGGAGAGAAGCGCTGCAGCGAGAATTGGCGTGTAAGCAGGGATTCGATGATGACGAAGAGGCGCAGCCTGCCATTTTCCCTGATGAATCTGGCATCTGCGATTCTGTCATTGCGGTTTGGGGAGAGCGAAAAATTGACCAGGGCTTCATTGGTCAGCGACAGTTCGCCGCTTTTTCGGCTGGGATCGGCCAAAATGACATAGATCATGCCCTGCTTCTGTAATCCGGCGCGGAAGTTTGGGCTCAGGAGGATGAGGTCCGGGAAGCCGTCACCGTTGACATCGGCCATTTGGATGAGTTCAAGTCCGGCACGATGTCTTGGCGCAACAATTCTCAATGCACCCAACTCAGGGCTTCTGATGCTGTAGGTCTTCGGCCGGCGGTAGCCTGCATCGTACAAAACATAGGCTGTTGAGAGCTGTTCACCAATAGCGTTTGTCGTTTGGGAGCCCAAAAGGACGATATCGGGTTTGCCGTTGGCGTTTAAATCAGCAATCAGCCATTGTGTGGCCAGGGCTTCATTTTCGGAACCTTCGTATATTGTAATACCTTGTTTTGGGTCATTGAGTGCCCGTATGCCTGGTTCGAAAGTGGCAAATCCTGGGACAACGAACAGGGCGCCGGCTTTAAAATCTTCTTCGCTGCGCTCGGGCGCACCGATCAGAAGCTCCAATTGGCCATCGCCGTCGAGATCGACCCATTCCAGGCGACGTCCCAAATCGGCATATGCTTCGCCGGGCAGGATGAAAGTCATGGCCTCGGTGGCGAGGGTTTGCGGTGTCAGGTTGAGAACCAGAGGTTTGTCGATTTGTTTGGGCAGAGGGATAGCCGCGACGACGCCGATGGCATCCTGATAGGCAAATCCGGGCAACGAAATCGTCAGTACGGCGGTGCCGGAATGGGTGGGATCGTCGATGGAAAAGTCGACAATTGGTTCGCCCTCTGGGCCAATGATGTTGATGCCGCAGTCGTCGGGGGTATCAAGCCGCCTGTCCTGCTCGGCCTGATCGACTTCGAAAAGGCAGATGACGCTGCGTGAAACGATGCTTCTGCCTGGAACGAAGCCTCCTCTGGATAGCCAGGCGAGGTATTCTTTTCCGTTGTATTGGACGCGCCGCACAGTGGGACTAAGTCCTCCGCCCTGGGAGGGTGCGGTAATGGTGAGGAATTCGGCGGTGTCAAGGAGTTTCGGCGTGGGGAGGGCATTGACGTCGCCGAGGACAACGTAGGATCCGGTGGCGGTGCGCCCCCTGATATCGGATGCGGTGCGAAAGATGGCGTCGTTGAGTCCGTTGCCGTTGAAGTCGCCAAAGGCACTGCCCATGCCAAAGTGCATGTGCCCATGACCGACGATTTGCATATCGGGGCGCGAGGATTGGTTCAGGCTGCCAACAAAGTGCGGCCCGCCAAGGTATATGTTGACTGCGCCAGCTTCCGGCGCGCCCGCAATCTGGACAAATGGTGCAGAAACAACCAGGTCCGGGCGATTATCCCTGTTGACATCATGGGTCTGGAGTTTGAAGCCGAAACTTCCTCCCTGACCGGAGATCTGGAGACTGTCAGGTTGAATGCCGCTGGACTGCGGCCATTTGCTGCCTTCGAAGATATAGACCGCGCCTTCTGCGTCGGGCCCCCGGATGAGGCGATTCGGAGCGGAGACGGCCAGGTCATCGCGTCCGTCGCCGGTAAAGTCTCCGGACGCCAGAGAATAGCCAAACTGGGCTCCGGGCTGAGAACCGATCAGGCGAATGCCCCATGTTGGATTGGGCTCTCCAAGATTCAGCGTCATCCCGCTGTATTTGAATGGGTGGTATACGATGGCAACGCTGCCAACGGATTCCTGTCTGTCGAAAGTATCTATGGGCATGCCCAGTGCGATATCAAGCAGGCCGTCGTCGTTGAAGTCGCCGATGGCGCATGTATGAAGGGCACGGACATTGCGTGCGACAGGGCGTGACATGATGGTTTTGCCAAAGAGTTTACTGGCAATATCGAACGATTTCTTGGCCCATTGGCGGCGCATGGTCAGCAGGATGACGTTAGATGCACGGGGCCCCATGGTGCTGGTGCTGGAGAGGTAGCCCGCCACGAGATCGTCGATACCGTCGCGATTGAAGTCGCCCACGCACATTGTGAGTCCAAAGTACGAATCTGGCTGTGTCGTGTAGAAGCTGACATCGACAATGCCTGCCTGGCCAATGGCATGGATGCCTTTGGGAATGTCCTTGCGGGAATGAATCACGTGAATGCGCCCGACAGACCCGGGTTCAGCGATGGCCAGATCCATCCATCCATCGCCGTTGAAGTCACCTGTGACGATGTTTATCCCAAGTTGACCGTTAACTTGGTCGCCATCAAAGCGGTAGTCGAAGTCATGCCATTGGGTCAGATCGATGTCTCCCTGCAGGGGGCGATCTTTTTTTCCGAGCAGGATGAAGACACTGCCTGCTGATGCGATGCCGTTAGGGCTCATTCCGGGAGCGCCAATGACCCAATCGTCGATACCGTCGCCGTTAAAATCTATGACAACCGGATCCATCAGCCTGGCACCAGATTCATGATTTACGCCGCCGATGACACGCGCATTGGTCAAAAACTCATTGATGGGAGGCAATTCCTGACTCCAACCCGATGACAAAGGCGATAGTAATGCAGCAACAGCGGCCACAATGCATATTCGTCTGTTTTTCATGCGATTCTTTATGCTGATGACATGGCGATTAGCCAACCAAACATAGCCATTGCCCATACCCGTCGCCCTGGACGCTACAGGATAGACCCATTTGGCTGCAAGATACCATAGTTGATTTGGATAGAACGAAGATTAAGTGATGACATTCGCGGCATAGACGCATCAAGCAGCGCCTGAACCAGGGCATGCTTTGGATCGGCTGATTTCATCTGGCGCCAGGCTTCACCGTGAGCTTCGTAGTCCTGGTGCGTGGGCGTGAGCATGCGGTTGACTCGAAAGATGAAGATTTTTTTGTCCTCGACAACAGGGTCGGAGAACAGGTCAACCTCTTCGTCTTTCATGGCTTTGAGGATTTTCCGCATGGCATCGCCGGGGATGAAATCGGGAGAATCGATTTGTATCATTCGCTTGTCTGTCAGGCTATGGTAGGTGCCGCCCAGTGACTCGCTGATGGCGCGAAAGTCTGCCTCAGGCATGGTAAGTTCGGCTTTGAGCTTAGTCAAAAGGGCTTCACTGGGTATATGAAGTGCTATGATCTCTCGCGAAATCCGACGCAGCACAGCTTCGTCCTGTAGGTTGGGCTCTTGTGGTGCAACGATTTCCTGAAGTATCCATATTTCGTGAAAGGCCGGCGATGAAATGTGCTCTGAAACCGCACCCGGAGACGTGCGGAAGGCCCAAAGATGAGGTTCGGATCGGACGACGTCATGGAGGTCATCGGCATCATTTAAGATGACGCAGCCTTCATCTTCGTGCGCCTGGCAAAAATCCCGCGCAGCCTGCACACCACCCTCAAGTGCTTTTTGGCGCAGCTGTTCGGTTCGTGGGTTGGCAGGGGCATCGTCTCGGCCGTCGGATTGCCGGGGGAAACCAAAACGAATGAACCTGGCGTGAGGAGGTTCAAAAAAGCGAATGCTCTGTTGCTCGTATATAGCCTTGATTTCCTTGTGGTGGGATGCCATGAACGCCTCCAGCTCCGCCTCCGAAATCTCGTTGTCGAAGCTAGCCCACTCCAGATCGTAGAGGCGATAGTCTGACTGAAATAACTCGAAGGCTTCGCCGTCAGAGAGCTGACTTACGAGATAGGCCTGAATGGTTTGCGGCCAGAGCGCGTCGTCGATGAGGGTATTGAGTGCAGTCACGTCAACACCAAGTTTTTCTGCCAAAGCTGCATCGTGTGTCAGGCCAGCCAGACGCATGAACTCAGTGCGTGCTTTCTGGCGATCCTGAGGTGTTGGTGAAATATGATTGGTTTTGGCATAGGAACGCATGAAATGGGTTTGCAGGCAACGCTGCGCCTCATCGCGCTGAAAGCGCGGATTTGCCAGCGCTCGCTCAGAAAGATGCGTGCCCTTAAGGGCATGGAGTGCCAGGCAAAGCTTGTAGTCGGCCAAAGTCAGGGACAGGTCGTCGGTGTGGACGACGATTTCGTCATCAGAACCAGGCAGCGGTTGTTGAATCGTCTTAGCTTCCGGTGAAGAATCCAACGGGTTTTTCTTCCTGCTGCAGCCAAAGGCAGGCAGCAGGGACAATACCAGCAGGCATAAAGCAAAAGTCAGGAATCGACGATGATGTTGTATCATGAACACCCTATGGCGGCTTTGAGAATAGAAACCCATGCGGCAAATGGCGCCTCCCACGCAAAACGCGCAAAGAACCCCTGCCATTCCGCAGGAGACTGCTTCTGTCAACGATATGGAAGGAGAAGTACAGGAAAAAAACGCTGAACACAGAAGCGGATGGCATATGGAGAGGCGGTACGGCGAAAGAGAGGGAGCGCCGTGCACGCATAAAATCGCATGATATTCCTAGTGTCGAGGCAGTACAAAGTCAACCACGCTGCATAGTTTGGCCTTGAGCAGGCGAACACTTCCGCCACACTGAGGTGCAGGCGGGCATTGTTCAGGATGGCGGACACACTGGCCTGTAACGTCACACAAGGCTTTAAGGTAGTTATAATCAAGCGAGAGCGCCTGATAAACCTCGTCCACAGATGCCTGATGATAGGCATCGTCGTGGCCATAGACGCGCCAGAATGCCGTCTCAAGCGACTTTGGCCACAGAAGCATTTTAGCGATTTTGTCGGCTTTCTCATGACAAGTTCCCCCTGGTGCCTGGAGAATCTCTCGAACATTGGCAATGGCCTGTTGTTCTCTCGCTAAAAGACTCGCTGGCAGGATACCGGGATCGTATCCCAGCTCAACGCCGGCTTCTTCAAAAATCAGACGCATCTGGCGATGCTGGCACTGTGCAATGCAGTCGATCTCATTTGCCTGGCATTGCCTCAAACACGCTGAAATGAAAGGCTTGTCGAGATCTGCTGTGATGGCATTGAGTTCACCGACGCTCATGGGTGCCGGGTAGGCATGCCGATAGGCTGCCTGGCTGGCCACGACACAGAGCAAAAGACTGAAGACAACGGCAAGAAGCCTGCCGATGTCAACAGTGCTGGCGCTCTTTCGAGATTCGACGATGGGGTTTGGCGCTATCAGCGTAAATGAACAGTCGCCGGTATACTGTGTTGCGAAGTCAGGGCGAGCGGGATCGAACAGCACGATGGGCACAAAATCGACGCGTTTCCACTGGTGACGGGACAGCTCGAAGCTCTTATTCGGCTCCGGCGTATAGGCGATCAACTGGTTGGGTTTGGCACAGTTAAGCCAGACACCCTCGATCATGCGCCCAAAGCGAAGAAGGTAGCGGCGGTTCCAAAACTGCCATGACAGGATGATCCAGGCAGCCGCGAAAATTGGCAGACTCAGAATGACTACCCACAGCACGAATGTTGTCACGGTGTCGTCATAGAAATAGCGGTGCGTCACTGCAATGCTGATGCCAATGCCGAGACACAGGCTAAGCAGGAAACGGAACCCCAAACCCGAGGTTATGCCGGGACTGAGGAAGAACTTTCTGTCTCGATCTGAAATAAAGCGGCGGTTGCGTTTGTCCAGGATTTCGAAGCTTTTGGACGTAAACGGTTCGTCTTGTTCGGTTGGCGGCTCAAGGCGCGATTTTGTCCAAAACCCGTTGCGCCAGCAGGTGACACCGGCCATGATGAGGCACGACAGAAGTGCGACAATCCAGGCCAGGGCCGATGGTTCATGGTTTCTTGGCGCAGCATCCGGCAGCACGGCCTTAGCAAATTCTCGCATCTCGGCAAGGGTCTGCGATACATCCTGGGCAAAAAAGTCTGTCCACTGCGGTGTGATGCACTGATCCGGTGTCAGGCAGTAACCATACCATTTTTCAAAAGCTGTCTGGTGCTCTTTCAGGTCCTGGCTGGCCCAGGCACCAAGCGAAGCCGTCCAAGCCTGATTGCCCAAAACATGCCATTGATCATGTATCGAATCATAGATGGCAAAAGCAGCCTCGGAACGCAGCAGGGCTTTGGGAAAGCCGGCATCATCCAGGATCGAGGCAAATGCCAAATCCTGGGGCTCGACACGCATGGTTCGCGTATCCAAAATAGCGAATGGCGCTGCATGATCAGCCTCACTTTGCCCAATCACCAGCAAATAATACGCCAGGCCCTCAATCTCTGTCACTCGTGAGATTGCTTTCCAGGTGATGTCTTCTGATTTTGGCAGGGCTGAGATGGAGAGTTCGCCGAGCTTCTGACCCGTGTTGGCATCCCATCGGATGAGTGCAGCAGTGCCTCCGGCATGGACAGTCGTCAAAATGCCGGCGCTGAGGTGGGCAAGCCGTCCGGGAGAACCATATTCGATCAGTGCCATACGCTTCCAGGTCATGTCATTGGTGCTGATGCTCTGGGCGCGGTTCTCCGGGCTGCCGTCAAGGATCAGCAGTTCGCTGTCAGCCAGCAGAATGGGGCCGTCCTCGGCGACTCGCCAATACTTGGCTTCGTAGCGATTTTGCAGGACTGACCCCATGCGCGCCACGATGCGAACAATGTTCATATCGGATGTCACGGCCATGGCGCGCGTGGCGCTGCCCCCGATGCCACGGACTCTGGCAGTGGCATTGATTCGTGCCGAGGTTCGATCGGCCGTTGCAAATCGATAGTAGAGGATGCGCGATGTGCCCGGATCGATCTGCATCAGGCCACCTTCGTCGATGTGATAGGACTCTGGCGTGAGCGCCATGTCCAGGGCAATTGACGTCGGCTCACCAAAGGCATCGCCCTGGCGCGGCCACCACATCAGGCGCGTGCGCTCTATGACAACGGCGCGCTCGGGCTGCCAAATGAATGCAAGAAAGTCCTCGTGCCTGCCAAGCGGCGCCGAAAGGCGTTCCAAAACGCTGCCCTCCGACACCGACAATACTTTCAGGAACGAACCTGCCTGATCGCCCCACCCGCTCTCGGCATGAAATGCCAAACCGTCAGGCTGATGGATATCCCGTGACAATACCTCAACATTCTGCCATGGGGCCGACCACACGAGCCGAAAATTCTCTCGCGACAGCCCATAGATGTGCCCTGCATCCGCATAAAACAATACAGATTGCGTGTCGATGACACCTCTGAGTGAAGCTTGCATGGAAGGTGCAAGCGGCGCAAACCCAGCTCTCCTGGTCTCAAAGTCGAACGTATAAAAATCCTCACCAATCATGGCATTTTCCGAGCAGAGCGCGCCACTGAGCCGAACCCCGCCGGGGGTGACCTCCCAAAAACCGCTTTCCGGCCGGCATAAAAGTTTTTCCTGTGCCTGTGCCAGCCCTGTCATGCCAAAGAAACAGGCCAACGCAGCAAAGACACAGTGTCCCAAGTTGAATCGTTTCACGACTCGCCCCCTCCGTCAGGATCTCTCATGTCAACATCCATACATGCACTACCCTTGTCAGCTTAGCACATTTCTGCACAGACACCAAAGTTCGTACCTGGCGCGCATTTCGTATCCCGTGGTCGTGCTTTCTCGCAGCAAATAGGTTATACCGCTGTCTGATGTGTGCTCCGTCACCCGACAACGTTCATTGCCGGAGGTCTTTGACGAAGCGAAGCGATTGGTTTCTAACCCGGCATCAGCTTATGGACAGTCTTCGCGAAATGGCGCGGCGTTTGCGCCACGACCTCATCAAGCATCTTGATATTCCAAACGCAGACACCCCGCTGACTCTGCCCGAAGCACAGGTGTTGCTGCGCAGGCTCTATGAACCAAACGCCGGACTATGCAAGATGGGGGAGGTGTGGGTTTTTAAAATCCGTCAGTCTCCCGGTTATGTCGAAGCCATGGCCCTGCCTCTGCACTCGTTGAGTCAACAGATTCTGCAACTCAGATCCGATGAGGATGCCCTGAGAAAGCGCCTGCTTGGGGGGGAAGGCATTGGGCATGATGTTAGTCAGTGCCTGAGGCAGATCACGCGCGATGTCGATGATTTCGACGGCATCTGCCAAACCCTTGATAAAGCCGCCGGCGGCAAACCAGCCGACGATGCCGTGGCTGCGCTCGATTTTTTTGGCTTCGGTTCTGAACCTGCCACCCCCTCGCCCTCTTCTTCATCGGCGATCGCCTCCGTGCAGCCAGTGCAAAAGGATGATCGCATTCACGTACTCGTCGTGGATGATCGGCTCCTGTCCATCGAACGGCTCCAGGCGCGTGAAGCCTTTAGCCGGCGTTTTGTCTGGGCGACGCTTTGTGGCCAATCGCAGCTCTGCCGCGCCTGTGAGCAACAGGAATCCTGCCCCGCCAGGCGTGCTCGCAACTACAGGGAAGCCCTCCAGGCCCTCGAACACGCACAAACCAGCGACCTGCACATTGATGTCCTCCTTATGGATGTCCGATTTGACGATATCGCGCCCGAAGAATTGCTCTGGCTCCCTGACATGCCTTCGCTCAACCAGGAGAGTCACGTCAAAGCCCTCCAGGGACTTATTATCGCACGCGCGCTTCGCCAGAACCCCGCTTTTTCACGTCTGCCCATCGTGCTCATGACGGCTCGAAGCCGGCTCCCGGACGGCGCCAACCAGCTCCTTGATGGCCTTGATGGTCTCCAGTTCGTCGACGACGATGCCAGCCTTGATGTTTTGGCTGACAGGCTGGAGGGCGCTGTGAGACTGCGGCGCGTACTCCCCGGCACGACTCCCTTCTTCTGGGGGAGAACTGCCAAAATGCAGGCCATTCGGCGTCAAATGGAACTCGTCAGCGTCGGGCCAAGAACCGTTCTCATCTCCGGGCCAAGCGGTTCCGGAAAAAGCTACATCGTCGAACAGGTTATCTATCCGCTCAGCCAGCGAGCCTCATTTGTGACCCTCGACCTGTCGGCCGTCCCCGATACACTTGTTGAATCCGAGCTCTTTGGACACGTTAAGGGCGCATTCTCAGGCGCTTCGCATGACCGCTGCGGCCTCGTCGAAGAAGCCGATGGCGGTATTCTATTCCTCGACGAAATCGGCAACCTTTCTCTCGAAAACCAGCGAAAACTCCTCCTTTTCCTGCAGGATAAAATGGTTCGGCGCGTTGGGGCCGCGCACAACACGCGACATCGTGTCGACGTCAAGGTTATCGCTGCCACTCACCTCGACCTTGCCAAAGAAGTTTCGGAAGGACGATTCCGCTTCGATCTCTACATGCGGCTCGGCCCTGCCGTGCAGATCCTCCTCCCAAGTCTCGTCGATCGCCGGGAAGACTTCCCTGAACTTGTGGCATACCTCGTCAGTCGCATCGTTGAAAATGATGATATGAAGCCCTACGTGATCGAACTTGCGCGTCGAAGCCAAACCTCCCCCAGAGTGAGCGTTGAATTTGAACACGGCTCATCCGCATTACAGGACACCATCATCATTCGCTTTACCAGGGCCACACGCGAACTCTTCCTGCAGTACCCCTGGCCGGGCAATACCCGTGAGATGGAAAGCGTCCTGGATGCTCTCGTCCTGAAAGCCTTCTACGACCTCAAGATTGCCGATTCTACAAGCAAAATCGTCGAGATCGATCACTACTATGCCCTGTCACTCATCGGTGCTCTGCCAAAGCAATCCACCGAAACGCCCGCCGCCGGTGAGGCGTCATCCTCTCCAGGCGGGCCTGCACTGATGACGAAGGCGGTTCAGGACTTTGCCGAGCTGCGCCAAACCCTCGAACGCGAGTACCTGCGCTATGCCTATGCGCAAAGCCAGGGCGACCTGGGACGCATGGGCATGATGCTGTTTGGCCAGGACAGCCCATCCCTCAGGCATAAAATTACCGTCCGGCTGAATCAGCTTGGCTTGCGCCTGCGGGCGATGCGCGCCGATACCGGCGATAAAAAATAAAGCCTGTATGTGAGCATTCTGCAGAGCGACGTATGCGTTATGCAAAGATTTTGATGATGCATATTGCTTTGCATTGTTTTGGTGACTAATGTCCTTGATATGACGCTGATTTTTCACAGCAAGGAGTGTTCGTATGAGAACAATGAAAAGCATTTGTGATGGGCAAATTCTATTCGCTGTCAAAGTATTGTTTTGTATTTTGATGGGTTTGGGTGTGGCAAGTGCCCCAAGGCATGCGCATGGAGAGGAAGGGCGAGTTTTATTAGAAAAGCTTCTTTTCGAGCCTAAGGGGGATGTTTTTGAGCCGATGATTGAAGCCGAACTTGGCATCGGTTTTTCGTATATGACGTCGAGTTTGTATGCAGATACCTTCAGAAGCAATCAGTATAGTCCTGCATTCCGATTTGGAATGGGCGTGCGTATTACGAAACTGTTTGCGTTTTCGGCAGAAACAGAAATTGCACACGTGATCCAGGGTGGTGCCCTGGGAACATTTGGATTTGGATTTAAATTCTATCTCCTGGAACGCTCCGGCCTGGAACTATGGACAAAGTTGGGCTTTAACTTCGCCTATGCTGCTGGACGCAAAGGCGTAGCGCGTTATGCTCCTGGCTGGGGGGATGATGAGTATTACAACAGGGAGACAGAGAGATGGGAAAGTATAGCGTCGGAAACAGCTTCTAAAATTGTGCCATGGCCGATGCTGAAAGCCTCGCTGGGTGCGACCTATATGTTTAGTTCAAATGTTGGTTTGGGTGCCGATTTTGGGGTGAATATTTTCTGGGTAACCGTCGCTGTAGGGCTCAATGCACATCTTCAGTTCAGATTCTGATGTGCGACGGCGATGGGCTGAGAATGATTTTTCCTTGCCCCCCTGCCAACAAGCGATGTCTGTAGGGGCGTAGCGTGCTACGCCCGAGGCAGGGGGAGCAATGCTCCCCACAAAAAAGAAAAGAGGCGCAGCGTATCGTGG
>WQTY01000024.1 GCA_009786045.1 Pseudomonadota bacterium
TCGCCCACAACAGGCACTCTCCAGCCTGCGCGAACTCCCCCCCGAACGCCACACAGCCCCCCAATACCAGCTCTGCCTGGGCATCCTCGAAGAACGCCTCGGCCACCCGGAAGCCGCCCAAAATGTCTACGATTCTCTCCCGCACGACGCCATGACATCCGCCCTCAAAGCACTCAACCTGCGACTCTACACCGCTCTCCCCATCCTTCGGGGCATCGTTGGCCCGGCTCTCCCGCCCCCGCAGCCCCACCCCGAAAAACCACTCGACAACGAACCCGTCGACCCTTATTTCAAACGATGCGACGCCTGCGGCGCACTCACCATGATGCGGCGAACCCTCTGCCGCGAATGCGCCAACAACACCTTTTTTTAGTTTTTTTCGTGGGGGAACTTGTTCCCCCACACCCCCTGCGATGCTTGCGCATCGCTTTGGGGAAAAGTGTCATTGCCTTCGGGCATAAACTATTGCCCCTTTGAAGTTATTTCGTCTGTGGGGGCTGCCACACACTCCACATAGAGGCGCGGCGTATCTGCCACGCAGATAGCCGCGCGCGAGCCGCGTATTGGCGTATCCGCCAATAGCGGCCGCACCAAACTGCCTCTTTTCTCATGGTTAATCAAAGTCACGATGTCACGTTTTCTTTGCCAGGTTTCAGTTTCTCTGACCATCGTTCTCGTCTTTACAGCGCTGCTGCTCGGGAGCACACCCGGTATCGGATTTGCCAGGCCCCCGAGGCCCGACCCCTACGAACGCCTGGACGTCTTTGCGCGGGTGCTCCACGTCATTGAGCAGCACTACGTCGACGATATCGCGCGCGGGCCCATGATCGACGGCGCCATACAGGGCATGCTGCGCACGCTCGACCCGCACTCCAGTTTTATGTCTTCCGAAGAAAGGCGCGACTTCGAGCTTCGCACCGGCGGCCGGTTCGTCGGCATCGGCATCGAAATAGGCATCCAGGGCGACAGCCTGCGCGTCATCGCCACCATTCCGGGCGGTCCTGCCGCCAGGGCCGGGCTCGATTCCGGCGACATCATCCTCGCCGTTGACGACCATGACGTCTCGCGGATGAGCCTCGATCACCTGTTCATGGCGCTGCGCGGCGAACCCGGCAGCACCGTCGTGCTGACGATAAAGCACCCAAACCTCCTGGCGCCCAAAACCTATGTCATCGAGCGAGGCC
Organism: Pseudomonadota bacterium; assembly: GCA_009786045.1. Classification (GTDB taxonomy): domain Bacteria; phylum Myxococcota_A; class Bradymonadia; order UBA4248; family UBA4248; genus WQTY01. The sequence goes on from WQTY01000024.1 coordinate 1,185, forward strand.
TGGTGCAGACCGACGTCGTCGTCTCGCGCATGCTCAATGGGCATTATGGATATGTCATGGTCAAATCCTTTGGGCAGGGGACGGCCGACAAGGTGAAAGCTGAAATCGATAAACTCAACCGCTACGTCGACGGCGGCCTAAAAGGCCTCGTCCTGGATTTGCGCAAAAACCCAGGCGGATACCTGAAAGAGGGCGTTGACCTGGCCAACCTCTTCCTCAAAGATGGCGTCATCACCCAAACCAGGGGCCGCACCGGCAACGTCATTGAAACCTACAAAGCCAGCTCGCGGCGGCATGCCTTCAACATGCCGCTGGCTGTCCTCATCGACGAAGGATCGGCCTCGGCCTCGGAGATCGTCGCCGGTGCCCTGCAAGACCATCGGCGCGCCGTCATCGTCGGCACCACGTCCTTTGGGAAGGCAAGCGTCCAAAGCATGTTCCCCCTCCCCGACGGCTCCTCGCTGAAACTCACCATCGGCAAGTACTACACCCCCAACGGGCACTGCATTCAGGCCATTGGCATCACGCCCGACATCGAAGTCGAAGCCATGGTGCTCACGCCGCGTCCACGCCCTCCCCAAAAGCGCGAAAAGGATCTCGAACGCGCCCTCCAGGCCACGCCCGAGGCTACCGCATCCTTGCCGGCGGACGCTCTCGATATTCAAGACGATCCGGCTATTGACGACTTGCAGCTCTTCACGGCATTAGGTCAATTGCGGGCCAGGGAGTTCATTCTTCCTGCACCATAGCGTATTTTTTTCGTGGGGGAACACGTTCCCCCACACCCCCTGCAATGCTGCGCATTGCCTGTGAGTGAAGGGCAAAATGTTATTGTTTGTGGCAACATACCGAAGCGTTCAGCGAGCAGAAGAAATGCTGTCTGCTTGTGTCGCAGCTTAGGCTGAAAACACTATCATCAGCCCTCTTTTCAAGGTGCACATCGTGGAAAATCCCAACCTGAATCGCGCATCGCGCACAGCGACCAAGCACTGCATCGGATGTCAGGCAGAGCTTGATATCCATACACCCCAATGCCCATATTGTCAGGCCAGACAGCTCTCGGCTTTCGAGATTCGGCTCTGGCGTGCCGTCCGTGGTATTTTGCCGAGGCAATCGCCGGCAACAAAGGTGCTGTTCGCCTTCATCGTCCTCCATTTCATCATCATCTCTGTTGACATCATCATGCATCCAGAGTTTGGGATCTCGAACGCTCTGTTTGCGCCTCCTATTCAGAGCCTCCAGCGCTGGGGAGCGCATGTCAGAGGCGATCTCATCTGGTGGCGGCTCATCACGGCCAACTTCGTCCATATCGGCCTTATCCATATCTGCTTTAACGGTTTCGCACTGCGCTACGTCATGCCATACGTCGAACGATCCTTTGGATCGGCGCTGACGTTTTCCGCCTTTGTGACCCTGGGCACAGGCTCCATGTTGTGCTCAAATCTTCTCGGCAGTGTGGGCATCACCGTGGCCGGCGCTTCGGGTGGGCTCATGGCGCTCATCGGCATGGCCGCCGCTGCCGCACACCGCGAAAACACCGGCCTCTCAAAACAAGTCCGCAACAGCATGATCACCTGGGCTGCCGTCACGATGGTTTTTGGCTTCCTATTAACCAACTACGGCGGCATGGGCGTCGACAACATCGCCCACTTTTCGGGTTTCGTTTTGGGCTGGGGCGCCGGATTCGTTCTCCCCAAACAATCTGCCACCGGTTTTACGCGGCGCTGGATGTACCGATTTGCCATGATTGCACTCATCGCCACCACCAGCCTGACCATCGCCGCTTTCCTGCGTATGGCTGCCGCCAGCGAATCCGGAAAATACCAGACAGAGTGCATCCGAAACATCAAAGCAAAGGCCTTCAAAAAGGCACAGGATACTTGCGGGCAGGCCTACGAAGCAGACAAAACCCAAACCATTTCATACCACAACTTCATCCTGATCAATGCCATCAACGGACACGTGGATAAAGCCCGGCAATTATGTCTCGAAGCCGAAAGGCGCTTTGCCGCAAGGCGGCGTCTCGAAAATGCCCCCCTCTCATTCGATGCGCTGTGCACAGAACTCAATGCAGAGCCCACGCGGAAATCTGTGCCAGATGAATTTCAGGTGAGCAGCCCGTTGGATTATCAAAAGGCATGGGAGAACGTAAAGCACAGCCAGGAAAGGAATTAAGCCTCCCCACTACTCCCCCTTGCAGGCACCTTCAGGCCATTTCACATGCCCTTCCGTATCCTGGCACGGCTCATTCCACGCCAACGGCCAGATGATCCTGCCGGCAGCGTTAATCCAAATGATCTCGTAATATGTACTTTCTGATTTACGATCTTTGTAAATTCTCATACGACTTAAACCTCTGTCTGTCATATCAGGCATAAAATTAAGGCGATAGGGGGTCAGCCATTGTCCATTCTCCATGAGGCCATAACCCGCCAGGTCCTCATCCCGGACCCAGTGGCGCCCAAGGGTCGCCTGCTTAGAAGCCTGGGGTTTTTGTTCAACCCCATTGGAAAGAGATTCGCAAGCCATCACAACGCCGGTGACTGACTCCCCCTCACGAACCAGGCAGTACGCATTGAGTGAGAGGCATCCATCCGCCTCGCTTTCCCACGTCTGTGATATTGCCTGCCACCCATTGGCATAATCAAGCTTTGAAAAACTTTTGCGATGCCTTTGCGTGCTCTCACGCAACGCCTTCATGTCCAATTCGTACTCTAATCCGCAGTAGTAGCCACCGATTCCGTCTTCGTCGTCGTCTTCGTCTTCGTCTTCATCGCCTGCGTACCACCACACACGGGCTGCGCCTTCATCAAAGCTTCCTGCCGTGCTAAAGAAAGGCGGGATGATCTCATACCCCGTCTCGTCGATATATCCATACCGCTCATCACGCCGAACGAGCGCAATACCCCCAGAAAAAACGCCCAGCCTTTCATAGTCAAATCGCGTCAGCAACTGGCCCTGCTCGTCGATATAGGCCCACCCATAGTTGACATAGGTGCCTTTTTCATCGCACATATAAAGCAACGACTGCTCTTTCAGCGACGACCAGTCACACGCACAGCGCCCCAGCACTCTTGACCAGAGATGAGATATCACATCCCCGCGACGACAGTACTTCGTGGCCTTTTCCCAATTCCGAAACCCACTCGCACATGATGCCATGATATTTTCGTTATGGCTGTTCTGGCTCTTTGCATGCGCCTTCGTTCCAGATTTTTTGCACAGCGATTTAGCATAGTCCAAACTGAGTCTGACACGCGCACGCCCATTCTCAAAGGGCATGGCCGTCACAAACACCGCAGGGATAACCATCTCCCCCTTAAGGTTCATGTAACCTTCTAACCCGGACTTTGCCTCGCGAACGGGAAATATCCCCGTATTTATGCTTTCACACTTCGTCAAATCCTTCGCGTGTAGCCTCTCTCCCGTGCGCATGGCATAAATGTAACAGGGATCCGAGCTGCCAAAAGAGAAATACTTGTCTCCCTCCTGCTGCTCGCAAAGCCACACATATCCATTGCCTTCGACCACTTCCAGTATCTCACATGCCTTCACTACGACAAATGGCCCACCCAGAGCCAAAAATTCCGGAGAATCATACACCTCAAACCGCCAATCGTTGTCATCCCAAAAAAAATTATCCTCCTCCTCTGCAATGCGTTTGGATTCTTTTATTTCGAACAAAAACTCTTTTTCAAAGTTCATGAGTCCAAATTTATAGGCACCGTCTGCACCATAATAGACTTCGGCAAAAGGTCCCCCTGCTGCATTGATGACTGGTGAAGCAAATACCCGCCTGATCTTCAGGAAATCTGGCGGGACATCCCAATGCGCTTTGGACGGAATAACCCATTCATTTTTGAGATTTTTTATGCCCATGTCCCCAGATCCCATCTCAACTCTTACATAAGAAGCATCCGCAATAATCTCTAAATCTGAATATTCAGGCGTTATCACCCATTCCCCCTTCATATTCATAAGTCCAACCTGACCAGATCTCGTCTTTGCTTTGACAAATGGTCCACCTGCTGCATCGATCTTTTCAGACGTTAAAAACTTCAATTCGTCGTAAATGGGCTCAATGCGCCACTCGCCAAGAAGTGTCACAAGGCCATAATCGCTGTAGTCCACCCTTACAATCACAAAGATCTGCCCATCACCAGCAGCCTGGAATGGATAAGACATGTGAAACATATTTCGGCCGGCGGCCTGATTGGGATGCGGAGAAGGCATCCAAAAATCTCGTTTCAAAAGATTTTGCTCTTTCGGCTTTGGATGCACCGCCCTGCCTTCTGTGTCGATAACTCCCCAAACGCCAATAGGCTCAAATCTATCATGGTCCCGAGAGCTTTCATCTATGACAATCACGAGCTCCTTCCACTCACGCCTTCTGCCATCCTCTAAATAACCAGGCGCCCATGGTTCTCGTATGGCATCCGTATCAGTGCCTTCCAAAGCAACACCCGCCATGGATACATCATCCGCAACATGATGCGGCGCCTCCTCGTTCACAGACATTCCCTCACTTTGCGCGATCTTCCCAGGCGATGAACAGGCAAGACCGGCTATCACAGACAAAACAAGGACAACAGAAATAAGCTTGGGGTTCATACTTTGACACCTCCAGATTATGGATAGCATGGCGTTCTTTTTGAAACGCACCCTATTCGCTTACGCAAATACGGGCGCGTGCTATCTTCCGCCCTGTGAGCTCAGATACGCACGTGCACTTATGACATGAACTGGGATTTTTACCCAAAGCAATACACTCAGCGCTATTGTAAAGGTAAGCAGCTGGCAGACAGATTCATTGCAGCAGCCTCTGTCTTGACAGAGATGTGCAACTGTGGTTACAATGCCAACAGGCTATCTTTACCATGGAGGCAACAATGGACAAAGCATTATCTCAGGAAACCCTTGGCACCAAAACGCTGCAGGATCAAATGTCAAATGAGGTTTCATCAGATGAAGACGAGGCTCAGGACAGCGAGCACGAGAGTTTCGAAACGAAGTTAAGCAAGGCTGTCATTCGGCGTGACACTGCGCTCGTATCCAGTCTGATGAAGGGTGCCGAAGAAAACGAACTCGAAGCGCTTGCAAAAAACACGAAGCTGATGGACGAGACGCTGGATTGCCTCAACGACGAAGATCTCAAGTTTATCGACAAGCTCTACATGCACGTCGAAGATCTTGATGTCCTCACGAAGTGCTTCTTCTATCGTTTTGGCGTTAACCTGGGGGCAACGAGCGATGAAGGCAAGGAGTTCAAAAGATACTTCATGTACGGAACCTGGCCTGATGTAAATGGCGGAAACATCAAAGACGATCAGGGCAATGACGCCATTTTTGATCTTGAAGCGCCATGGTCAGTCGTTGGTGTAAAAACGGTTTACAAGGCGATTCAGGGTTTGCCGCCTTCACATATCGCCCAAGTCAAAGACATTATCCGACGAAGCACCCCCTACCTCAATAACATTGGAGGGGGAGCCGTTGCCCATTATGGCACATATTACGTGCAGTACTATGACGAAGATGCAGACAGCAACTCTGCAGGCTATTGTGAGGGACCAGCTGATCGATGCTATGAGCTTCCCGCGCTGGAGCGCACTATCGTGCACGAATTGGCACACATCATCGACAAAGACCAACTCTATTCGGGGCGAGATGAGTTTCGGGCCATCACCGGCTGGGTGGATGAAGGCAAAAATTCTGATTCCGCCAAAATCGTCGACTTCATTGAAGCAAATGCCAGCGGTGCACTTTACGAGGGAGTCGTCGATGACGAAGATAAATCCATTGCACGGCTTGCAGCAGAACTCCTCGTCGAAAACTCCACCGGATATGCACTCAATAGTTATGAATCAAACGGTGTTGCTCAGGTCAAAGACAGAATCAAAGAAGCCTACTATTACATTCCAGATGCTAAAGCAGACCCGGAAATCAAGGCAGAAGCAATGCAAAACAGCTTTATCTTCAAGTTCATCGTGTCCTCGAAGTCGAGCAATAGCAATGTGCCATGTTACCGAGGCCTTATGCCGCTTATGAACAGGCAGATCCACCAAGGCTATGAAGGTGGAGCCTGGTATTCATTTCCCAACAAAGCCTTTGACGATAAAATCAGCCTGTATCAGCTTCGCGACCCGGGCGAAGAATTCGCCGAACTGTATTCCACATACCATGTTGCCGCTCCCAAGGGTTCCAAGACCAGCGCCGTACACAACGATTGGTTCGAAAAAACAGGCCTGCATGAAGATCCTCAAAAGACGTAGTCATTCCAGCGGAGTCTTGCCATGTTGAGACACATTGCCCTTGCAGGCATTGCCTCCCTTTCTGCCTGTATCGTTTGCCCACCCGCTTCTTCGCAAACAGCCAGCCCCGATTCAACAGAATCAGAGGCGGTTTGGGACGGAAATTTACACCGCGCTGTCCTACTAAGCAAAAGCGAAGAGGTAAAAATGCTGGTGGCACACATTGAAGCAGATTTTGGTCCAAACCATAAGGCCAGTTCGCGGTATCGGCTAGGTAATCTCGCGTTATTTTATGTAGTCAAACTTCCGCCGCCTGATGCGATGGATGCCAACAGTTCCTCACAATATGTCGGGGTTATCCTCGGCACAAAGTTTCGCTTTATCCGGCTTCCAAACCGCGAGTTGTTTGCGCAATTTGCCAGAAACATTCGAGCCAACCCCGAGCAGTACGAACTCAATGATCGAATTGGCATAACGCTCATGCTGGCCACTGGTTCGGACGTTTTCACCATACCTGAGAATGGCCAAAAGCCCACCTGGACAGACGAAGATGGCACACTCACTATCCGCTACCACAAGGACATGCCGCGAGGCATGATGAAACCCATCACTGTCGCATGCACGCTTACCGTCGATGCCAATCAGGCCTATACGCACACATGTGATAACCCCGACTACCGCCCAGGACCACCACCAACGGGCCACAATGCCCAGCCGGTTGAAATGCGGCGCTGGAATAAATAGTAGCGTTTAGAACGCGCCCTATTTGGCTTCGCAAATACGGGCGCGGCGCATGCTATCTTCGCCCTGTGGGCTCAGATACGCACGCGCTCTATGTCCTGAGGGTAAGTTGTACCACCCGCTCTACACCTTACTCGCAAGGCTCGTCTGTTTCGGTGGCCCTGGAATTGCCCTCTTCACACACAACCTTTCCTCTGACGCCACACAAAAAGTCAATGTATTCGCCGTCAACGCCTTTCTGTACTTTCCCATCTTTGCAATGGTTGAAAACCATGTACTCATGATTACCACCAGCACAAGTGTACCAAACGTCATTGTATATTCGATATTCGCCGTCGCTCATCGTGTCGTCGTTGTAAACGACTTCGCCATCAACACAAAAAGCGAGAAAGTCTCTCTTCGACGAATCGAAAGTAGGCATGAAGCGAGAGCAACTTATCTCGAAGGTTTTGATATCGCACGTGACCACTTCATTTTTAATACATGGTGTCGTATATTGCGCGACTTTTCCGTCTCTGCATTGGATCTCCCCTCCTAAACCACTTGACCTCTTGACACCACAGAGCGACGTGTAACGCTTGTTGTCCTGACCGACGATGAAATCTCCGTCGCATGCATTAAGAGGTTCAATCTGAGAATACTCAGTATACCACGTACATCCATACAAAACATTATCGAGCTCGTATTTTTTATTATGGCTATATTGAATACCATGCCCATCGGCTTTCCCTTTACAGGAAGCGACGTTGCCGAGTTCGTCGCACACGAGTCCAAAAGTTTCCACATTGCAAGTCTTGCAACCCCTCGCTCCCATTGTGACAACATTGTCCTTGCACTCAACAACCGTATCGTTGGCATCACATAATGCGATGTAGCGTTCACCATCATCGGCGGCAATCACCATATTCCCGTCACATTGATTGGTAACGCCAGGGGCCCAACTCTGAGGTTGAGAAAAATCACAAGTATAGCTCACCCCGTTAATGACAGGAAACTCACTAATTTCCTTCTGGACTCCGTTGTCGCAAAAGAACTTTTTTCCTTCCACGCATGAGTATGTGTACGCATTGCAAGCAGTATCTTTATCCTCCCCACACCCCAAAGTACCCACCAAACTCACCAACACGGCCACCAAAATCGCTGTTTTCTTCATAAAATTTCCTCCCAAAATCGGGTAAACACGTTTCCCTCATGTCTCAATGAGGCTTGGGACGAAACAATTTGCAAAATTTATGCCGATGCGCAGTGCTTGGGTTATCTAAAAGCTTATGGACACCAGAACAGGCAAATGCATGTCACAGCTTAAAAATTGTGCTGATCCAGTGGAGCATTGTGACGAAAAAATTACCACAGAGATCAATTTTTTTATTCCGAGATGATGCCCGGGCATCGAACAGGGCGAGATTTATCATGCTCCTGCAGACTGGCAACGCGACAGCAGATCGGACACAAAAAAGGCGGGTTTAAAAACCCACCCTTAAATAGACGAGAAACACTGGCAACATAACAGGGCTGACTTGCAAGCAGCCCTGCCAGGTCAAAAGACGTGGCTACTCGCCGGCCAAAGCTTTCTTCATATTTTCATTTTCCCCGCAGGCACCTTTTTGGATCGCCACCTCGGCTGCCAGAACGCAATCACCGAGAACGCGAGCGGGATCAGTCTCCGGGGCATCCCCGGCGATGGCATTGATGGCCCGCATTTTCGCCGTTTGAGCCTCACTCCTCACCGCAAGATAACGCTTAACCGCCTTGTCGCAATCTGTAAGCTTTGCGACTTCCTGAAGCTCTTCGCAAAGTGGTTTCGATTTGCACCCAACGCTAAAAACACCCATAAAAGATACGGCAGCTACGACGATAGCAACTTTTCTCATTGGTTAACTCCTCTTTTTTGTCCTGCGATTCGTTCTGATTCGCAAATCTTTCCGATGAACCCTCACCTGGAGATAATCTGAATCCATCAATCGTGTGAGATCAAGCTTCTGCTCATCCTCCAGGTGGCAAGAACTTTATAGGCAGTTAAAAATTTTGTCAAACACATAGCATCATGCCTTATGCTCGAATAGGATTTATGTTAAGCTTACAGCTATAATGGCAAAGCCCAATGGGGCTTTCCCGATGGCGCTCCCACCAGATCAAGCCAGAATAAACTGTTTTCGCCAAGGATATAGGGTTGCATGACACACAAACCAGCGCTCGCCCGAGAAGTGTCATCTTCTGACATTCTTTCGATAACGCTTGAGCCATCCTCATCCTGCCCACAAAACACTGACTGGACGGTTGTGTCGTGCGAAGATCTCAGTGCGCATGAAAACGATCCAGAAATTGCTGTGTTGCAGGCACATCCTCAGCTGTACAAGGATTACCACATCCTCCGCGCAGTTGGCCGCGGCGCGCAGGGAGCGGTCTATGCAGCAGCTGATCTTCACACATTCAAAACCGTCGCCATCAAGGCGCTGTCATTTCGCGAAATGGCCGACTGGAAAGCTTCCGAGCTTTTTTTGCGCGAGATCGCACTGCTTAAGTCGATGCAAATCGAGGGCACGCCGCGCTATATTGATGCCATCGACGCCACTGCCAGCCCAGATCCCTACTACTTTCTCGTCCAGGACTTCATCCCGGGCAAAACGCTCGAAGCCAAGCTCGACAGGGGCGAGACGTTCTCCACCAAGGAGGTTATCGCCATCGCGCTTGCTCTCATCCCCATCCTCGAAAAGCTCCGAAGCTATTCCCCGCCAATCGTACACCGCGACATTAAGCCTTCGAATATCATGATGACGCCAGAGGGCGATATCTATCTGATCGACTTTGGTGCGGCCATGTTTCACGAGCGCAGTATGGGCGGCGCGACATTCGCAGGTACGGCCGGTTACATGGCGCCCGAACAGTGCATGGGCACTTCTACGCCAGATTCCGATGTCTACGGGCTGGGCGCCACGCTCATTCACCTGCTCACAGGCATTGCGCCTTATAAGATGCAAGTACTGGAGAGTTCCGCCATCGTTCCAAAAGATAAAAAACGGTCTTTCCTGACCGCGTTGCGAAAACCCTTGCCCTTGCGGGCATCATCCGAAAACGATGGCAAACAGGCCGCAAAAAGCACGAAAACACCTTTCCATGCTCCATGACGCTGCGGTTCAAGCCGCATTTGCCTGAGGAAACGCCCCAATGGCTCGAAGATCTGCTCGAAGTGATGGTGTCGCCTTACCCAAACTACCGGGTCAAAGATCTTAACCGGCTCGTTCGTGCCATACGCACCATTGGCGGTGTTGGGCTTGAGGGGCATTCGATGAGCATGGATGAGGCTGGAAAGCTGGGAAGCATGGAGAGCATGAAGTATCAGTATCTCATTCCCACCCATCCCTTATTTATGTCGTTTTTTTTCATACATGGCGCTATTTTTTGCTTACTCTTCATGGTCATGTTAGCTAAGTCACCTTACTTATCTAGTGCTGTTTTAACGTTCATCTGCCTAGGGGTATACATTTTAGTGACTTTTGGTGCATTCATTATGCTTGGTATGGCTATAGAAATGAAAGGCCAAAAGTCGTGGTGGATAAGCTGAAAGCAGACTTTGGAACAAAAATGGATCTGTATGTGTACAAGCATTTCAGAGTGACAAAGACACACGACATGCATAACCTCGGTGTGGCGTAGCGGAGCTGGCAGCCGGCAGTCCCCCAAACCTCAACCCTGGAGTGGTTGAACTAAACTGCAAAGCAATATTTACATTGTCAGCACACATGCTTTGCAGCGCTCTCCTCGGCCTAAGTGCGAGTGTGAAACCCGTCCCTACATCGACGAACCACAGGCATCGGAGGGGGGCAAATGTCTGAACAGGATTAATAGGATTGAAGGATTAACAGGATTGTTAGAAGCGTTTTATTGGCTCCCCACAAGCGATACGCGAACCCATCCGTCGAAACCTTCCCAGAAGGGGAAGCTTGCAAGGGGAGCAAAAGAAAATCCAAAAGCGGGGCGTTGCGGGGCCGGCGATTGAGGCCC
>WQTY01000025.1 GCA_009786045.1 Pseudomonadota bacterium
CCACAAATCCCCCCTTTAAGACACTAACGGCAGCACTTTCTGGCCATCATTGCCGCAACATAAACCACGGCCACGGCCACAGCTGCCAAAACAATCACGCGCCCCACACAACAGCACCGCGACTGATTCGAACACGACTCCTGGCAGCAGCAATCCTCTCCAAAATTACAATGACACTTTGACATGATTCACCTCCGTTAAATCGAATCCACTTCCGGCAAATGTCCCCGGCGCGTCCCCGATGCTTTCGTCTCGCGCGCCACCCCAACCAAACGATCCACATGCTCGTTATGCGCTATCCCAACGTGCGCACGCACCTTCAATAGCACAAGTCGGGGACACTTCGCCATCTCCTCGCGCACCTGGGCAATCAGCGTCAAATTCTTCGACGCACGCATCGTCCCCGTCAACACACCAATGGCATAACTCGAATCCGAATACAGCTGAATAGGCAGTGCCTTATTTCTGACATTCTCCAATGCCCGCAAAATCGCCGTCAGCTCCGCAACATTGTTCGTCGTCTTGCCAAGATATTCCCAAATCTCCAGAACATGCTCACCATACAGCATCAACACGCCAAGACCGGCGTCACCCGGATTCGGGCTCGCGCCGCCATCCGTATAGATGACAATCGTATTGGGCGGCATGGACGTGCCATCCGGCAGCACTTCTTTGGGAAGCGACTTTGGTGCTGTCTCCTTTTTCTTCGAACCCGGCGCTCGCCTGGCCGGCGATACATCCGCCCCTTCAAGCAACAAAGCGGATTCACCCGCAATATAGCTCAAATTCGCACGCTTCGCCGAGTAACACGCTGCCTCCGGCTTAAGCGAGTACCTGAATTGCGCCCCATTGTGCGCACCAATGGGGCAGAGGGAGTCGTCCACGAGAACGTATACCTTAATGCGCCCCTTATAGAGCATGCGAAGCCAGCGCACCACACCTCCCACAAAAAATCAGACCACGATGAGGATCACCATCACAACCGTAAATATCACGATCAAAAGGCATATGCAGGCCACCAAAGCGGCAAAATGCCATTCGTAAAGCTCATCAATCGCCCGGCGAAGGCGACGTCGAAACTGGGATATAAGCTGATGGAACCGCGTGCTGAAAAACCAAATCATCGGACGGGACAGCATCAGGCGATTCCACAAATTCGACCAGCCCCGTGACCATCCCAGCGTGGTTGAAACAAGTTTGTTTCCCGGGCGCCGCTGACGGCTGACCAAAAACTGCGTGTGCTGCTGATGAAAAACAGGCGGCAGTTCCTCCTCTACGCCAGGATGCGTCTGCAACGCCTCCTGCATCCCCGCCACCCCTGGCCCAACCATCATCGTGTTGGCACTGCTCAAATCCATTGGGTCTCGTGCGGGAATCCTCACTGCCTGCGTGGCAATCTGCATCTCCGCACTATACATGACGCCGTGGCGTGCCCGCTGCGGCAGCGTCACCGACTCGCTCACCCGGCTCATATCGTCCGTAGGCGCAGCTTCACCGAACTCGTCAAGTTCGTCGAACTCGTCTAAAGCAGAAGCGTCGTCCGTAGGTGACGCCTCCATGTCGACGCCATCAAAAATAATCGTGTTCATCGCACTCAAGTCTTCCTGAGGAAGCGCCGCAGGAAGATCGACAATGCTCGTTGCCTGCTCCAGCGCCTCAGACGACACTCTCGAAGACGGTGGATCAGGAAGTTTCGCCCGGATAGTGGCAGCTGCCTTTTCATACAATGGCAAAAAAGGTGACTTCTTGTAAATGATGGCCTGAATATCCGAGTACATCTCCCTCGCCGAGGCATAGCGCATCGAAATATCCTTCGCCAACGCCATGCGAAAGACATCAAACACCGGCCCCTGATTAAATGGCGGCGGAATCTCAGGAAAAACCTTAATCTGCTTCTGAATCACTTCTGACAATACATTCCCTGTACAGGCCTGTTTCCCCGTCAGAAGCTCGAAATACACCAGCCCAATCGCATACAGATCAGAGTGAGGCCCAAGATTTTTGCCGGTAAACTGCTCCGGGGGCATGTAATGCGGCGTTCCAAAGCCAACACCATTCTGGAAATTCTGACGCGTCAAATCTGGCTGCGTGCCATCAAATGCTTTGGCAATCCCAAAATCCAAAAGCTTCACGGCATCCGTGCCCAGGCCACCCTGCCCCACCAGCATGATGTTTGCAGGCTTCAGGTCACGATGAATAATCGCATGCGAATGCGCCTCGGAAAGCGCCCCCAGAACCTGAAGAATCATCGTGCTCGCATAGACAAACGAAAACGGCGCATCGCGCTTGATCAAAACCTCAAGGTTGGTACCGCAAACATACTCCATCACCAGATACAGGGTGCCATCCGCAAGTGCCCCATAGTCAAACACCTGCACGATATTCGGATGGCGCACCTTCGATGCACACGAAACCTCACGAAGAAAACGCTGCTGGTGATCCGGCAAACGCGCCGCACCCGATGGCCTGGAGCACTTTATCGCAACTTCCATTCCAGACACCACATCGCGTGCCCGGAATACATCTCCAAAACCACCCTCACCAATTTTTTCCTCAATAACATAGTGTGAGATTCGTTGACCAATCTGCATTCTCGCTACTCGCCGCTGACTATCGTCTATTCCTCATCACTCGCCGTCGCTGCCTCTTCTGCCTCACGCCACGCCCCCTCCGAATAAATCATCTCCCCATGCTGCATGCAAGCCGCCGCCACGACTGTCGCTTCCTCCGCACACAACTCAACACACGACTCAAGCTGCGCCTCCAGAGTCTCGTCATCCTGCGACGAATCCAGCGCCAATAGTTCAGCACACGGTATCGCACAGGTCTCTTCTATCGCATTATCACGAGCCTCCTCAATCGTAGGCCCCAATGCTTTCGCCGAAAAAAACACCGATGCATGCTCAAGCTTCACTTCGCAGCAAACCACTTCAGGATCATCGACAAAGTCCTCTTCCCCCAATGTCGGCGCATCGTTATCAGACGGCAGACTTTCCGCCGCCGCGCCTGCCACATCTTCCCCCTCCGATGCCGAAGACACTGCCTCGTCCCCTTCCGCCTCGGACACCTCAGCAGCAGCCAATTCTGACGACAATGCCTGCTCTGTCTGCTCTTTCCCATTCGGGACACTCATCACCGCACCCTCGCGCGGGCTACAGGAAAAAAGCAAAACCGACAACGCTATGATGAGACCAGCCCCTCGTACACCCAACATGCCAAACCACCCTCCAAAATCCCAATCGAAAAACACTGCCCAGGCAAACCACAAACACCGCACACTTCCGACTTGTATACGATGATTCACGGTTTGTCACACCATTGCGACAAAACACAAATCCATGCTGCTACGCCTGCGTTTCACCGTCTCCTTCGGGAGGTGCGCCCAGCACTGCGCCGGTAACAATCTCATCCAGCGCCGCCTCATCACCGGCCGGCGCAGACTTCACCGCACCCACTTCATGCTCCTGCGAGGCCAGCGCCATGTGCATGTCAAAATCCTCCGCAAGCTCTTCCCTTTGCGCCGTATTCGCATGGATCATGTCAAGCTCTGTATACGCAAAACCCTGGATGCACAGGTCATCTGGCTCGACCTTTTGAACCACTTCATCAGGATCCGTGGAAACATCCGGCGTCAGACGAAGTGCCTCAACCACAGGCCTTTCCACACCGCGCGCCTTGAGCGCTTCAAGCTCGCGCTGCGATGCCTCACGTTCCTTTAGCGCCTGCTCACGCATCGCCGCCTGCTTCTCGGCTATCAAACGCGCCGCCCGCTCCTGGTACGTTTCCTGTTCCCTTACTTCCGCGCCCTCTTCCGCTTCCGTCTGCATCAGCATCAGTCGATCCGCTTCCCGCGAAGCTCTGTCCGCCACCACACGCTGTGCCTGAGCCGCCTCCAACTCGCGAATCTGGGCCTCAGCCTGCGCGCGCATGGCCTCCGCCAATGCACGTTTGGCCGTCGAACGCGCATCTCCCCCACCGCCACCGGCATCTTCTTCCGGCACGCTGGTCATTCGAAGGCCATGGGAACCCGAAACTGTACTCTCCTCAAAAATCTTCGAAAAATCCCGTCCACCCTCATCTTTCCCCGCTTCGCCCGCCTCTTCCGCCTTCACCGGCGCCACACTGTCCGTGCTGTCATCAGGCACACCGACACTTTCAGCAGGCGGCACATCAAGCGCCATCTTCAACTCAGTCGGCGCCGAAGTCTCAGAAAAGAAATCCTGCGAAAAAGTACGATGTCCCCGCCCCCCTCGGTCCCTGTCCTCCGAACCATCATCGTATTTGGGGATCGCCCCCTCATCCAGATCATCAAAAAATGAGGCATAGCTCTTGCCCCCGACAGCCTGCACCACAGACACATCTTCAGCTTTGCCCTGTGTGTGTGTCTCCTGGGTATCCTCATGCGAAAAATCAAACCCAGCACCCCGATCAACATCTTCTTTTGCCGCCAAATCTGCGCCTTCGCCCTCTTCCTCATGCAGTTTCAGCGGCACCTCATGAACAAAGCGCCGCGGCGCAATCGACAGGTGTGAGTCCTCCTCTTCCAGGCTTTCCTGCGCCAGCTTCGCCTGAACCGCAAGCTGAGCACGCCGCTGGCGCTCTTCAAAAAGCACCCTGGCCTTTGCCTCGCTCTCCTCCTTGGCTGTCTGGAACGAGTTATCCACATGCGAACCCTGCAGCTGATCGGGATCCACCCCAGCCTGCAGCAAAATCTGCCGGGCTTCCTCGTCCAGTCCCGGCACCTCAATGCGGCGCTCCGGCATCTCCACCAGTCCCCGGATAAAATCCGAGTACCCGGCAATCGCCCCGCTCCCGGGCAATACCAGAGCTTCACCTCGAAGCGCTGCCAATGCCAGCACAGACAATATGGATGCATCGTAATACTTCGGTACCGGCATCTTGTCCGGCGAGCAGTACCCTGAACCGGCACGCCCCATCTGATCCGCAAGGAAATCCTCGGCCACTGAAGACAGCATCTCACCAATCAGATGAAAGCTCCCATTGCATAAACACGCAAGCGCTGTATT
Organism: Pseudomonadota bacterium; assembly: GCA_009786045.1. Lineage (GTDB taxonomy): Bacteria > Myxococcota_A > Bradymonadia > UBA4248 > UBA4248 > WQTY01. The sequence continues at coordinate 5,028 of WQTY01000025.1, forward strand.
GAGCGCATCATAGCGCTTAATCTTGGGAAGTATCGAAGCAGGGGGTGCCCCGCGAAGCGAATCGCGAGCCTTCGCATAGGTACTCAGCCCGATCGTCGCCTCATCCTCAAAACCGCGCCCAATCGCTGCCAGCACCCCCGCATAAATCACGGCTGCGAGCCCTGCCAGTTCATAAAAATCCGCACAAAATCCGCGCCGAAAATACGATGTCATCAGGTTGGCTTCGCCCATAATGTCTTCTGGTGCCGTCTGCCCCATCACCATCATCAACGGCAGGCCATACGTCGCCGAAAACTCCAGCATCAGCATCGGCATGCCGCTGATAATGCCAAGCTCCACAGGCAGGATGCGGCGCGTCAGAAACATCTCCGGGGGCTTGAGCTCAAGATGCATCGCATGACGCTCGTGCAGGCAGCGCGCCGCCATGAACATGTCATCAATGACATCATAAATGTCGTCACCCACCGAAAACCGAAGCTGAGAACGTTGCAGGTACCAGTCAAGATTGCGATAGTCTGTCTCGTCGACATGCTTGAGAAAAAAATCAGCACAATCCTGAAGCCGCGCATCCACCGCCGCAACATCCATACCCGGAATTCGAACACCACCGCGTGGCTGTGACACATACGCACTCGTCGTTTCTTCACTCATTTCGATGCTCCGACTCAAATTCAGTTTTTTCGTGGGAGAACTGCTCCCCCACCTCCCCTGCAAGCCTCCCCTTGCAGGGGAGGTGCCGGCAAAGCCAACGGAGGGGTTCGCGCATTGCTCAACAGCACACCGAAGCCACAGCGAACAGAGAAACGCTGTTTATTTGTGTCGCCACCTGACCTGAAAACGCTGTAACGCCATGCTCAATCCAACCCCAGCTGATCCCGCGTGAAATAGGAAGCCTCTGCCGTATCGTAACGCAGATCCCGGCGCGGCTCAAAATACACAAGCGGCGCCTCCCAACCATCTCCTAAGCCAAAGAACTTCGACAAACGCCGCGATATCGACACAAGATGGCCAAAATCAGCCGCATACGGCGTTTCAATAAAACCAAGCCTGAATGCCGTTTCTCTTACCTTGGGCAAGGGCACCACACCAGCACTCTCCCAATCCTCGCACGACAAAACACCCAACGCCCCAAGCTCGCGCACCAGCCATAATACCTCATAAGTCAGCTGAAACTGCCCCACATGCTGCCATAACCCCGCCACCACATCGGACACGCTCGGCGCCGCCAGGATACCCTCCACCCCCTCACAGCCAAGCCGCAACAAACCACGGCGAATGATCAGCAAAAAGTGCAGGTTGCTGAAATCATCTGCCCGCTGACCGAGACCGCCATCCAAAAGCTCCGACAAAATGTCATCCACATTCCGGGACGAGCGCAGCAAATTCGAATAAAACCCCATCTGGTCAAACATTGCAAACGATTGACCGCCCCGGCTCGTATTGAGCCGCCCGCAGTAGCGAAACAGCTGGAGCGCCAAAGCCGACAACCGGAAAAGGCCAAACAGCGCATCCTCCTTAAAAGTCTCAGCCTCAAACCCATAATCCGAAGCCGTCAGCACTCGCCCCCCGGGGCGCATCCGCCACCAGGACTGAACCGCTCGAAGATTCTCCGACACCAGCATCTCATCAAGTCGAAGCTGGCCAATTTGAATCGAAGCAGCACTCCCAACCTCCCCCTCCTCGTCCTCGGCTTCCTCAGCGTCCGCCGACAAAAATGCCTCTTGCACGAGCAAAAGCGGCGTTTCCTCCGAACGCGGCACCAATGGCTGAACATATACCTCAACGCGCGACGCAGACACCCGCACAGCCCCCGCACCCACGTCCGATGCCATCGCAGCCCTCACATGCGGCGCAGCCGAAACCTCATGGCCAAAACTCTCCGCCCGCTCTCGATGGCCGCCAGGCACGGCGTCCGGCAACACGCTCAAAGGCTTTGAAACACCTGCGTCTTGCGCTTCGACGACATCACCGGCAGCCTCGTCGTCATCCAAAGACTCCCCGGCATCATCATCGTCTTTGTCCCCCTCGTCGACGTCGTCGTCGTCATCGTCGTCATCGTCATCATCGCCATCTCCCCCCTCGGCATCCAGCAAATCATCAATGTCGATAAACTTGATGATCTTATCCATCGCCTCCTTGCCAAGATCACTCAATCCCCAGCGAATCCCCACCATCCTGATGTGCTCACTGGCCTCCAGCCAAAGCATCCAATAGCGAAAATCCACCAGCGTCAAATACGTTCCCGGATACACATAACTCGTCAAATACCGGTACATCTCATTCGTCGAATGCAGACGCTCACCAATCGCATCCATCACGTACTTCATCAGGATTTGATTCTTCGCGGTCAAATACCGGTACAAATGCCGCTTCCTGTCCTCCGGATCGATGATCTTCAACAGCTGCGTCAAAAAATCGCCCGCCTTGATGTGCTTGTCCTGACTCGCATCAATGCCCAGGAACGCAAGAAGCGTCTCGTGGCGTTCCTTATCAAAAAAATCATGCTCCCTGAAAAAACGCTTCAACGCCTTTGCGTCGGGCTTCTCCTTGACGATGAAATTTGCAACCAAGCCCAGCTTTGGCAACAACTCATTCGCAGAACATCCAGCTAAAACCGCATAATTCACTTCTTGCATAAATGAAGCCCCCAGGACAAGGCTGCCGTACGACGACAGAGGTTAAACATGTCGGCAGCAGTTTACACTCACCGAATGCCTTTCCGCAAGGCCTCTCGAATCATGACAGCCCAACAATGTACCCCGTGTGCTGTCGGCTTCTGAATTTTCTTCGGATTAATGTTGTCGGATGTCGCGCTCTATTTGCGTGCCCGCAAATACGAGCGCGGCGCAGGCTATCTGGCACGCCAGATACGCCTGCGCACATTTTATTTAATAAATCCGCGTAAACATGCGATCCCAACGAAGCCCCTGGCTCCCGCTCGACCACCAGATAATCTGTGCCCGCCCCTTGATGTTGCGCACCGGCACCTGTCCCCAGCAGCGAGAATCCGATGAGTTGTCGCGATTGTCCCCCATCACAAACACATGCCCCGGTGCTACCGTCACCGGGCCAAAACGGCTCATGGGCATGTTGTGCGTGATCGTCGTATAGGTCGCGTTGCCATGCGTCTCCCGATTCCATTGCTCACGATGGCGCGCCCCTGAATAAAACATGTCGCTCACCTCACGCTCATAGAACACGTGATGGGCAATGGGCTCACCATTGACATGCACGTTCTGCTCTATGACCTCAATGACGTCCCCCTCCACACCGATTATCCGCTTGATATAGTCCTTCTCCTGCGATGTCGATTCGGGCAGCATGCAGCCAGAGTTCGTCCGCGCAAGATGCTCTCTTGCTTCCTTCTGTGGGAATGCAAACACCACAACATCGCCATGCTGAGGGTTGCCAAAACGAACGATGTAGTCATTCAAAAAGGGCAATCGAATCCCATAGCTCAGCTTTGTCACAAATAACTGGTCACCATCCAGGAGCGTCGGTACCATCGAACGCGTTGGAATCATGAACGGTTCCACAAAAAAAGTCCGCAAAATCAAAGCAAAAAGCAGCGCAAAAACGAGGCTCTCAATGATCTCCTGGACACTCGACTTCTTTGCAAACCGAAGGCGCGTCTGGACGAGACTCTTAACTTCTTCATAGGCGCCGGCATCCACCCCCTGCGGATGCTTCAGCGATGAACCCAGCAAGTCAATAGCATGCGCCGCATGCGTGCGGGCATTTTCCGGCAGCTTGCGCCGCGCAGAAGCAAAAAGCTTGCGCGCCTCCCGATACAGCCGCTTTGCCTCTCGCCGAAAAGCCACAGACGGCTCACGCTTCACCAGACTTTCCGATGGCTCACCAGCATCTGATCCTCGCCCGGACACTGCTTCCTCCGGGCTGCTCAGCGCATCTTCTAAACACGGCGCATTCTCGCCCCCAGCCAAACCGCCCGCAGCGCCGACATTTTCTTTCTCGTTATCCAACTCGTAAGCTCCCTTTCGAAACCATCCATTCCCAAGTCTTCGCGCGCTTGCTACATGATATCCGGCGACTCAATGCGGAAAAGCTGCTGGCCAAGGAAAATGAGATCACCATGAAAAAGCTTCGTCTTTCGGACCAGCTTCGTCCACGTCCCATTCGATGAATTCAAATCCAAAAGGTAGTAATGACCGTCCTCACGGGGATATATCTGCGCATGGCGCCCGCTCATGAACCGATCCTTGTTAAAGACGATATCCCCCGTCTCACGGCCAAAAACAGCACCGCCCTCAGACAGGCAATACACGTTCTGCGTAATATTCCCTATCCCAATCTGAACAAGCTTAAAATCGCCGCCGCTGGGCGGCGACCCGATATAGCGCGTGCCGTCCACAAAACGCGCCTTGTTCGAAACCACCTGCTCAAAACGCTCAAAACGCAACAGCTGGCGGCCCGCCAGGAAACAATCCCCGGGCGACAAACGAACCTCCCCGCGCGTCCGGAGAAACGTCCCGTTGAGGCTATCCAAATCCTCAATATAAAGATTCATGTCCTCGACCAGCAAACGCACATGACGCGGCGATAAAAAAGCATCCGTCGGAAAACGGGAATCACCCGAACGGCCCAATACCGTTTCCGTAAACTTCAACGGAATGCGAACACCATCCGAGCTGTCTTCGTTGATCGAAATCAGCGCAACATCCATGTCAATGCTGCGCACCTCGACGGGCGCAAACGTACGCCTGGACGTATAATTCCCCAGATATGCAGCACAAAACCCACAGTATTTGTTGTTGCGGGGACACACGGCACCGCAGCTGCGACAATGCACCTCATTGTCACCCGCGGACTCAGAATAAAACACATTCGATACACTGGAATCCGAAAAGGCATCCGGGCTGCCCCCCCCCACCGAGGTCGAGGCAAAATCAGGACGACCCGTCTCGCCAGGCCCTATCTGTGAAGCCGACTCATCCTTTCCCAATATCTCAAGCAGTGCCGCCGTCAGAAGATCGTCATTGCCGCCGTCGCCATTCCTATTACCGATCCCAGACATCCCTCTCATCCTCTAAAACCTCCCCATGCTCATGCACGCTGCCTGCACATAGAGAGAAATGGATACGCCCACATCAACAAACGGGAAATTATGCCCAGCACGGCAAAGCCACGCGCTTTACACGGCAAAACACCGCACACCTCACAAGCTTCGCCTCAACAACAGATGAAAACCGCCCGCAATGCCGTTTACACCGATAACGTTAAACACCCTGACAATCAGGTGGGCTCCGTGAATAGAGGGCACAAGGATCCTGGACTCGCAGGCGTGCTCGTCGCTCCCCCAGGGACAGATCCCTTATTTAACGTCCATAGGAGTTTAAACATGGTCGGCGTGCCTCGTACACCGCAGGCGGCACTCTTCATTTACCACATTTTGGCAGACGCGCAAGCCATTCAGAAAAAAGCTTCCCACAAACGCAAAAAAGGCACCCTCATTTCAAAAGTGCCTTCCAATGCTTCACATAACGACAAACGACGCTCAAACGCACCTACGCGTCCGCACCATCCGACGCCACAGGAACCACAAACGCTTTACGGGTACGCACCGTCTTAAGGCGCGCTGCCTTCCCGCGCAAATCACGCAGATAATAAAGTTTCGCGCGGCGAACATTGCCAAGCACCGTCACTTCTATCTTCGCAATCCGGGGGCTGTGAACAGGGAACGTTCGCTCAACGCCAACACCGTACGAAATCTTGCGAACCGTAAACGTCTCGCGCGAACTCCCGCCGCTTCGGCGAATGACGGCACCCTCAAACACCTGAACGCGCTCTTTGTCGCCTTCTTTAATATTGACATGAACACGAACCGTATCACCAGGACGAAAATCCGGGATATCCGTGCGCAGCTGCTTTTTCTCAATCGCTGTAATAATCGGGCAAGTCATGATCTAGTCTCCTACATGATGCAAATCGTCCGCGGCGAGCTTTTTGCACCCACCGCGCTAAGAAGTCAAATTATTTTTCCCTGTCAGGCGTTTTTTGCCCGTCTGAACTGCTCACGCCATGATTCCCATGGCGGCGGCGTACCTTTGGTGGCGCAGGCTCCAGCCCGGTCCACACACGCTCCTGCAGCGAAAGCGTTGGCAAAAGCTGCTCAAATAATTCAGGACGGCGCTCCCGCGTTCGCTCAATCGACTGGCAACGCCGCCACCGCGCAACCTCCCCGTGGTGCCCACCCAGAAGAACGGACGGCACAGCCTCACCCCGAAAACAGGCAGGACGCGTGTATTGCGGGTACTCCAGCCATCCTTCCGAAAAACTCTCCTCCACTGCCGACGCCTCATTGCCCAGTACACCAGGCCACAGACGACACACAGCATCGCCAACAACCAGCGCTGCCAGCTCTCCCCCCGTCAACACATAATCCCCAATCGTCATTTCCTCATCCACATACCCGCTCACCCGCTCGTCCACCCCCTCATAATGCCCACACACGAGGATCAACGCCTCCGTCTCTCTGCTCAGGCGCCTGGCATGCTGCTGCGAAAATACCGCCCCCTGAGGCGTCATCAGCACCACGCGCCCACCCTGACAACGCGAACGCGCTGACTCAATCGCTGCCACCATCGGCTCCGGCTTCATCACCAAACCTGCCCCGCCGCCATATGGCGCATCATCCACACGACGATGCCTGTCCAAGCTGAAATCCCGTATCTGAACGACCGAATAATCCAACACACCGCGCGCCACCGCACGGCCCATGATCGAACACCCCATGGCAGCTTCGAAGTACTCTGGAAACAGCGATACAAAACAAATATGTCTCATCGCTACGTGACTACTCCCCATAAATGGCATCAATCTGCGCCATCCACTCCCCGTCAACCATGATCACGCCCCGCTCCACATCCACCTCACCCACATGGGCCGCCACAAACGGTATACACCCCTGCCCGCCGCCACGACGTGCATAATACAGCAAATCATGACCGC
>WQTY01000026.1 GCA_009786045.1 Pseudomonadota bacterium
GGGGGTAGCCGCGTATGCGAGCCCTGTGGATCGTCCGCTATTGCCCGGGTCGGGCAATACGCGGCCGGGCGCGGCTATCTGCCGGGCAGATACGCCGCGCCTTTTATGAGGGGGTGAAAAGGGCGAGCATAGCGGCGCAGGGGGCTCTGCCCCCTTTCATAAAGGGGGTGGCGGCGTAGCCGACGGGGGTTTCGCCCCCTTTCATAAGCGCTATGGCGTTTTTTGCTTTGCGCTGAATGAAAGTTCTTCGACGGTTGCCAGGATGCCGGGGTCGTTCTTGCATGGGCCCATGGTGATTTCGAGCATGGCCTGGATGCAGATGGACAGGGTATCGCGGTAGGCCTCTTGTCTGGCTTCATCTTTGATGTTTTGGAAGGCATCGAACTGTGTGTGGAAAGCCTTTGACTGTGTGCTGAAGCGCTTGGCCATGCCGGGGCAGTTGTCGATCATTTTTGACGTTTCGAGCAAATCGTTGCATGTCGTTTGCAGGCTGCCGAGCTGTCCTTTGCATCCGAAGAGTGCGAGTGCGGCTGCGATACAGACTGCCGAGGGAAGAAAACGGGAAATATGCACGAGAAACCTCCTGATTTTTGAAGCATCCGTCACCGTATGGTGATGCTGTATAGGAGGGATTGCTTCAAAATATCCAGCACAATTCACTAGCCACGTGCGCTTTGTGTGCGCTATACGCGGGCCTGCTCGAAGGAGCTACAGGTACAATCGCCAAGGAGGTACAGGTGATGGAGCATCAGTACGAACGGTTGTTGGGGCGGTCATGGGACGCCCTTCGCGAGGTCAGGATTACGCCGCATTACATTGCATCGGCTGCCGGCTCATGTCTTATTGAGTTTGGGCAGACGCGGGTGATTTGTACGGCGAGTGTCGAGGAGAAGGTGCCGGCTTTTCTTGAGAATGCGGGGCTTGGGTGGGTGACGGCGGAGTACAGCATGTTGCCTGCGTCGGCTTCGTCTCGGATGTCGCGCGAGAAGATTGCGAATTCGGGGCGTACTTTTGAGATTCAGCGTTTGATAGGCCGAAGTCTGCGTGCGAGCGTGGATCGGAAGAAGCTCGGGCTCAGGCAGGTACTGATCGATTGTGATGTGATTCAGGCCGATGGCGGCACTCGCACGGCTTCGGTGACGGGAGGTTATGTGGCATTGTGCCTGGCTGTCCGAAAGCTCATGGCATCGGGGGATATTCGCGAGAATCCGATGATACATGAGGTTGCGGCGGTCAGTCTTGGCAAGGTTCGCGGCGAATATATGCTTGATCTGAATTTTGTCGAGGATTCGTCGGCAGATATTGATGCCAACCTGGTGGCCACGTCCAATGGCGAGATCATCGAATGGCAGGCGACGGCCGAGCGAGCCCTGATGCCGTCGTCGGAGATGTCTGCGTTTCTTGAGCTTGGCCTGAAGGGGATAGGGGCGCTGGTTGCGATTCAGCGGCAGGCTCTGGCTGACGCTTAGAGCATTTTCATTTTTCTTTTCGTGGGGGAACGCGTTCTCCCACCCCCCTGCGATATTTGGACGCTGCTCGTTCTTGCCGGGATGAAGCATTATTTTATCTGTGTTAATCTTAGGCTGGACGTTTGCGCTATTGCTTGGGTGTCTGAATGAAACAAGTCGTGTGTGTTCGAATCGGATGTGTCCTTGGGCTGGGGATGGGTTTGCTGGCAGCGCCTCTGCAGGCTTCTCCGGTGGAAGTTTTTGGGCTGGATGCGCCTTCGACGGCGCGTGCCATGGCGGTGACAGCGGATGGGGATGCCACGGGGGCTGCTGCGACGAATCCGGCGAGATTGATTGCTGCCCGTGGTTTTGAGACTTCGCTTGGGGCGGTCGTGAGTGCGGATGCGCTTCGAGTTGATAAGCAGGAATCTGGCTTGCCGACCTACGTTGGGTATCAGCTTGGTGTTGCTTTTGCTGTTCCCATTGCCAGCATGACGGACAGGGTATTTCTTGGTGTGACAGCCCATTTCCCGCATGGCAACCTGTTTACGCTTGAGAACCCTGCCAACGAAACGCCACGCGTCCTGTTTGAGGGCAGCCACAGCCGGCGCATGGCGCTTTCGGCTGCGCTGGGCGTGCGCATTTGGGGAGATATTGGTCTTGGGGTTGGTTTTTCGCTCCTTCCAGATGTCTCCGGCCGGGTATCGATTGACTTCACAGACAGGGCATCATTGAATTCGACGCAGGTGGATGTGTCATACAATTTTTCCCCCACCGTTGGCCTGTATGCGCGTGTGACAGATGGGCTTCGGCTTGGTCTTTCGTATCGTGCTGCGCACAGATCCTCGTTGGATGTCCCTGTGGATGTGGTCATCGGCGATGGGGTTGGTGCCATTCGGACGTCTGTCAGCGGGTATGCTTTTGGGGAGCCGCATGCGCTTTCGTTCGGAGCGGCGTATGATTTTTCGTCGCTGTCAACTTGCGATTTGTGTCGGTTTTCGGCACGTGTGGAAACGCAGTGGCGGCGCTATGATGCCAGGGCGGCTTCCGCCTCTCGCGTCACGCTCTATGATGAGGCTGGCAATGTTTTGGAGACGGGGTTGGTATTGGACTATGATCTGTCAGACAGCTGGCGAGTGGCGGGTTCATTCGATTGGCAACCCATTGAGGGTTTGACGGGGAGCATTGGCTATGGTTACCAGACTTCGCCCGTAGGGGCTCAGCGTGGCGTGCTGAATGTGCTGGATGCGGGGCATCATGACATTACCTTTGGCTTGTCTTATTGGCTTGGACCTGAGGTTTTGGCTGTGCCCAGGCTTGGGGTTGCGACGAGCGCCCGCGTTCGGCTTTACGAGACGCGGGCGATGGAAAAGTACGAATGGCTGCCCAACCGGCCGGGGNTTCCGGCGATATTTTTTGGCGGGGAGTCTTTTTCGTGGCACTTTACGTTGATGCTGAGGTTTGAATGAGGGCGAAGGCGAGTTTTTTTTGCCTGAACGGCTGTCATGTTTTGGGGTGTCTGCTGGCATTCTGCCTCTGGATGGCAGGATGCGGCGGAGAAAGATTGGGGTACGACAGCGACGGCGATGGGTTAAGTGACAAGCAGGAGTCATTTTTTTGCACGGATCCCTTTAATCCGGATACGGATGGAGACACGATTCCCGATGCCATAGATGAATCGCCCTGCAAACACTTATGGTTTCAGATGATGTCGCAACTGGCTGAGGTTCAGTCTGAGGAATCTCTGGCGCGGGCGCGCCTGCGAGTGTCGGTGAAAAATGGGGCTGGAGCGTTTGTGGGGCATTTGCGCCTTTCGGCAGAGACGAGTTTTGGTCAGCTGGGTGAGATCGAAAGCCTTGGGACGGGGTTGTATGAAGTTTGGCTGGAAAGCGATTCTGATGGTGTTGCCCTGGTAACGTTTGCGGTCTTTGGGGATGAAAAGGCGTCCCAGGCGGAGACGCTGCTGCGCGTTGAGCTTAAACTCAAACCGAAGGAGACGGTTGAGAAGCCGACTGATCCGGATATCATCGATCCTGCCAATGTTGTACTGGAGGTGCCCGGACTCAATCCCGGCCGTTATGCTGATGCAGGTCCTCTGACGGAGGATCTTTGGGTCATGGCTATTGCCGGTGAATCGATCGAGGGTGGTGCATTGGCTGGGGTTCACAGGGCCTATGTGCAGGTCAATCTGTCTGATGGCAGCGTGCTGACGGGATGGACGAATGAGGAAGGGTGGATACGTTTTGAGGATCCTCGCCTCAGGGGAGGGGTGACATTAACCGTAGGGGCCGCGAATTCGCGCTATACCACGTACTTCGATATGGATTCGAGGATAGTCTCTGTGGGCATTGTGCCGCGCGATGTGACCGTCGCGGAGGCTTCGCGGCTTGGGGGGAATATTCATGGGGTGGTGCTTGGTTTTGGGGGAGAGGGCGGTCTGGAGGCCTTTCCCCGTGAGAATTTGAATCCCCTTGGCAAGGTGAATCTTGCGATTGTGCAGGTAGCGCTTCAGAATACGCCGTTGAGCTCGATGAACACAGGGTCGATTCTGCTGCCGCCAGAAGGAGATAGTCTTATGACTTCAGTGTTCTCCATTCCTCCCAATATGGTGCTGGGCATTTCACCCGAGAGTGCCCGCTTTCGCCTGACGCGGCTTGTTCCCGGGCGTTATGTGGTGTTTGCTTTGGCTGGGGTTGGGAGCAATCTTCTTGAGGCAACGCAGAACCCCTACCGGCTCAAATTCGAGCCCTGGGCTTTGGGCGTTCAGGAAGTGGAGGTGCGTGCGGGGGAAGTTGTGGAGACCGAAATCGTGCTTGATATCAGTTTGCGCACGGGTGTGGACACAGGTGACGTGCATCTCGGTCAGTTTGTAACGGATCATGAGACATCAAAGCCCCTGAGCACCGGCCTGGTGTTGCCGATGATTGATACGGGACGGGGGGTGATTTTTATCGATGTGGCGACGCAGTACAATTTTGAAGATTTCAGGAACCCGGTTCGCGTGGCCTATCCGAAACCGGGCACAGGGGGGCTGGGCAGGCTTGGCCTGGAGGCTCGCCCGATGGTGGTGGGGCTGTCTGGGCGATCTGCTGTTTCGGGTTTTGATAGGCCCGGGATATCGACATTGATCGCGCATCCTGAACGCTTGGTTTCGGGCAGGGTAGAGAGTGTTTCCATGCATCAGTCTGGCCAGTGGCTGGATCTTCCCCGGGGTGCTGTGCCCAGGCCGCCAGAGGATAAGGCTTTTGATGCAGTGGGCGGGGCGCTGCAGGGTGGAGAAATTGTCTGGCATGTGCCGAAGGAAGCGGACTTAACAATACTTCGATTCAATTACCTGGTGCCTCCTGTCCGTAATCTCGTTTTGAATTGTGACATTGGTGCCTCCCAGTCGCACCTGCTTTGGGAGGTTTATGTGCCCATGCCGCGGCAGCGCATTGAGCTGCCTGCGCTGACACCGTCTGCACCGGATTATCCTGTGCTCCGAAATCCCGAGCCCACGGGGCCGGGGGCGACGTATCAATACGGCGCCAGAACCATCGAACTTGAGATCAATGCCTATCGAATGGGGCCGAGATCCTTCGATTATCGGCGCAATTTTCTTTGGGAGGATGTGAACATGAATGCTTCTGCGGTATCGCAGGACTCTTACCTGATACACGTGCCCTGAGGGCAGGTTTGCGTGTGTTGTTTGCTTGTTTCCGTTTACAGGCCGTGCAGGGGCATGGCAGCGGCGGTTTTGATGGAGGGAAGCAGGGGCACGGGGCAGGTTCGCATTTTTCGGTATCCACGTTAACCTCGTCGCGTTGCGTTAGCTGGAGTGGCATGTTATAATTGAACAGCGGTGCATTTTCGTCAGTCCAACGTGGCATCGACGTGACGTGCAATCAATTTGGGAGAATACGATGAAAAGAAGTTACATTCGTTGGTTTGCCGGCATTCTGGCGGCACTTTGGATGTTATTGCCGGGCTTGTCAGCCGGGCAGGATGCTGGGTTTACGGACAGGCAGCAGGCAACACTTGTGGGCGGTGGTGAACGCAAGGCTGTTGAGCGCAAGACCCTCGATCAGGAAGAGGGCAGCGGTCCGAAGGTAGATTTTCAGCGTGAGGACGATGCTGCCTCACTGGAAGCTGAGAAGATTGAGCTTCAGCAGTCGGCGATTCGCATGCTTCAGACGCGTATCAGCCGCACAGATGACGATGATCCCAGTAAGGCAGAGCTCATGGAGCGGCTTGGGGACATGTTGTGGCAGAGTGCGCGTTACCATGAGCTGCGTGCGTTTGATCATCTCAACGAATCACGCAGGGCAGAGGACAGGGGAGATAAGGCGGCGGCAGAATCTTTTAAGCAAAAGAAGGCCGACGACGAGAAGACAGCGCGTGCATCACGCGATGAGATGTTGAAGCTGTATCGCGACATCATCAGGCATCATCCCAATTATGCGCACATCGACAAGATCCGCTACTACATGGCGTTTAACTTGGCTGAGATGGGGTTTGCAGGTGAGGCGTACGAGCAGTATAGCGGCATTGTTCGTGAGCACTCCAATTCGAAGTACCTGGCCGAGGCGTTTTTAGGCATGGCTGAGTACACGTTTACCATCGAAGAAGACATGCCGCTTGCGCTGCAGCAGTACCAGAAGGTTGTCAGCATTGATCCGACGAGTACGGCGGCATCTTTTGCGATGTATAAAATGGGGTGGGCTTATTTCAATCTTGGTGAGCCGAGACGTGCGCTGGCGCAGTTTGAGAGGGTCATACGCGAGGCGGATGGTTCGACAGGGCGCCGGGCGGATATGCGCAAAGAGGCGCTCAAGGATCTGGTCAAGGCCTATAGCATGTGGGAGGAGGCAAGACCCAGCAGAGCGCGCGAGTACTTCAGGGGTTTTGCGGCGAACGAAGCGGAAGTCAATGATATGATGGAGCGTCTGGCGCGCCTGTATCAGGAGTCCGGACGCGTGGATGACTCGATTTACGTTTACACCCAGCTCATCGCCGAGAATATGGGGAAGTTTAAGATCGTGGGTTACCAGCACGAGATCATGCTCAATGTGGAGACGCTCTCGGATCCTTCCCGGCTGGCCCAGGAGATCAACCGTACGGTTTTGCTGTTTGCCAAGGCGCGGGATGAGAAGTTTGAAGGTGCCACCAAAGCAGCGATTGATGCCGAGTACGCGAGGCTGGAAGAGTTCACGCGGGAGACAGCGAAGTGGTATCACTCGACTTATCAGACCACGAAGAACCCGCTTTACTACTCTCTGGCATTTGAGATTTACAAGACGTACCTGGACAACTTCCCCGGTGCGAGCGACAACTATGAGATCATGTACTACTATGCGGACATGGCGTATTTCCGTGGCAATTATGCTGAGTCTGCGAAGGCGTTTGAGCGTGTTCTCGACTTGAACGAGCAGGGGCAGTTTAGCAAGGACGCGGCGCATGGGGCTGTTTTGGCTTATGACAAGCTCATGCGTTCAGGTACGGATAAGGAGGCCTGTCCCGATATTCCGGAGACGCCGCTGGCAAAGCCCGGTGAGGTGCAGGTGTATCCCGAGTATCCGATCGCCGAATGCCGTTTGAGATTTATCGAGGCATCCAAGCGTTATGCGAAGATCGACACGTCGGCAGATTTTGCGGTCAACGCCAAGTACACGGCGGCGCAGATTTATTTCGATTACAATCACTTTGATGCCGCCAAGCCGTTGTTTATGGAGATCACACGTGAGAACCCCGGGCATGATCTGGCGGTGTATTCGGCGAACTACCTGCTTGACTCGTACAAGGTTAAGGGCGAGTTTGAGGGGATGCACAAAGCCATTACAGAGCTGAGGTCGAATGCGGCATTTATGGCGAACAGGACGGCGCTGATGCCGGAGTTCATGGGTATTATGGCGGCGTACGAAGAGGCGCTTGACTTTAAGTTCTGTGAAGAGATGGAGAAGAACAGGCGTTGGACAGATGCGGCGCGCTGCTATGAGAGTTTTGCTGAGAGGCATAAGGGCAGCGAGGATGCGGCAAAGGCTTTGTGGAATGCTTCGGTGGCCTGGGGGCAGAGTTCGGAGGTTGGGCGTGCGATTGACTCTCAGCTTGCGTTGCTGAACAGCGGGGCAGCGGATGAGAGCACACGTTTTCTTGCACCGAGGGCCATGTATGCCATCGCCTCGAACTACCATGGTCTGGCGGTTTATTCGGAGGCTGCAANGTANTANGAGNNGTTCGTTAAGNAGTTCCCAACNGATCGTGAGGCNTGTGTGCCGGTTGGTGCGCCGCCGTCGCAGGAACCATGTGCCAAGATTGCGCTTCAGAATGCGGCAGCTTTCCGTACGGGGTTGGGCCACTTCGAACAGGCTGTGGAGAACTATGACCTGTTTGCCAGAATGTTCCCGAAGGACAGGGGCGAGATGGCGATGTTGAAATTCCAGACGGGGCGTATCTATTTCGATCAGAAGAAGTATGATTCGGCGATAGACCGTTTCAATGACTTTTTGCGCAACTATGCAAAGTTTGACACGCCTGCGCGTCAAATTGCTGCGCATACGTATATCGGCAAAGCGTTATGGGCGAAGAAGAATCGCAGGGATGCGCTCAGGTCCTTTGAGCGTGCCGAGCAGCTTTTTGACTCCAGGGATGTGCAGCGGTGGCTTGCGTCGGCGGCACCGGAGGAAGCAGAGCTTGCGAGGAATCATGCTGCAGAAGCCCGGTTTATGCGAGGCGAGACGCTTTTCCAGGAGACGCTGGAGATTCAGCTGCGAGACGACAGCGTTCGCGGGGCTCGCGTGGAGAAGTTCCTGCAGGATCAGCTGGCCAAAAAGGGTGCGAAGATGAACGAGGCCGCGCCTGTATTTAATGATGTTATTCAGCGGTTCAATTCACCCAAGTGGGGTCTTGCTGCGATGGCGCGTCTTGGGATGATGTACCACGACGTGGCGTATCAAATCGAGAATGCACCCGTGCCGCCCGGTTTGCCGGAGGAAGTTGAGATTGCTTACGTGGAGCTCTTGCTGGATTGGTCGGGTAAGTTTGAGGAGCAGGCGATTGGGTATTATGAGAGTGCCGTTAAGCTTGCTGCTGAGAAGGGGTGGTTTAGTGAGTACACGACGGAGGCCCAGCGCCGGTTGTTTGACTTGCGTCCGCTTGAGTATCGTTCGGCATCCGAGGTTAAGGAAACGCCAAACAAGGCCATTGCGACTTATCACACGGGCGCTCTTTATGGGGATTTAGAGGAGCTTCGTGGAAACGCTACGAAGGAGCGCCGCAGAATGGTCGCGGATGATGCGATGAGTGATACCCAAGCTTCTTCAGCAGGGGCAGGTGGAACGCCCTAGGTCATTGGGGGGCACAGCCGTGCCCCCTTGTCAACTTTGGAACTTCAGAGCTCAGTTTTTGAATCTATCAGCAAGAGGGATCTATGAAATTAAAATATGGGCGTGTTTCACTTCGGGTGGCATGTGCGGTTTTGGCTGGCGCTGGCTTGTGCGGATGTCTCGCAGGGTGTGGTGGCAGCGGGACAACGACGAAGACGGCAGCAGGTGTTGCGTCCTCACCGGTTGATGCTTCTGGCAATCGTGTTGCGGTTAAGGAGGCGGCGATTGAGCTTTTCTCCAAAGGACTTGCCATTGCGGACTCTGATCCTGCGCAGGCGATCAGGCTTTTTACGCAGGCCGCCAAGGAGGACGGGCGCTTTGCCGAAGCCTGGTATAACATTGGCTTGCTGGAGCAGCGTCTGGGAAATGTGAGTGAAGCGCGTGCGGCCTATGAAAAGGCCAGGCAGATGCGCCCAGACATGGCTGGTATTTATACAAATCTTGCCAAGATGCTTATAGGCGAGGGCAAGTATGATGAGGCGGAGGCGCTTCTTCTCAAGGTTGTTGACGATAAGACGGGAATTGAGCCTTACAATGTTGAAGCCAACCTGAACCTGGGCATGATTTATCGGCGCCGTGGTGAGGCAATTCTGGAGCGGGAGCGCGGCGGTGTTGAGCCAAAGTTCAACATCTCCGGCAATGAGCGCAAGGGTGAGATCGAAAACAGGGAAGCCTATGATATGTTTGCCAAAGCGGTTGCCCGCATACGCCGGGCGCTGTCAGGAGATTCGAACAATATCTACAGCTATGAGAATCTTTGTGCGATATACTACATGTTGAACCAACTTGAGGTCGCTCGCCTTGTGTGTACTCAGGCCAAGCTCAAATATGAGGAGTATAATGCCGAGTTGAAATCGCAGCTTGATGCTGGCCGGATTTCGAAGGTTGAGTTTGATCGGAAAGCCTATACGCCGAGGGATTTGGCGGTTATTTTCAACACATCGGGGTTGATTTACCTGGCAGAGGGCGAGGTTTCTCTTGGCAATGCGGAGTTCCGGTCTGCTTTGGAATTCGATTCGAACAGCGTTTCCGTCATGCTCAATGTGGCAGGTATTGCTGTCAACGTGCAGGACTATCCACTGGCATATGACTTATATACCAGGATTTTGGCTTTGGAGCCTGGCAATGTGGCAGCGTATCTTTCCAAGGGCGTTGCGGCGCGTGGTTTGAATCGCCTGGATGAAGCAGAGAAGATCTATCGCGACATTATTGCCAGGCATCCGAATTTCCCGCAGGCGAGTTTTAACCTGGCTGTTTTGTACCAGGAGTATTACCTCAAGTTCGATGAAGCGCGTAAGATGTTTGAGGATTTTGCGGCATTGCCGCAGGCGCAGCAGATTATTCCTGGTCGAGTTGAGGAGGCGAGACTCCGTATCAAGCAGATTGACGAGCTGAAGGAAGCGCAGCGCAAGGCGGAGGCGGAGCAGGCTGAGATGAAGGCGATCATAGAAGAGAATGAACGCCGTGCGCGTGAGCGTGGCGCATCTGAGTAGTTTTCGGCGAGACATTGCGAGCCAGGCTTGATGGAGCGGCTTTTGGGGAGGGGAGTTTTGGCATTTGACTGCGTGAGACCCCCCCTTTTTTTTGAGCATGGAGATTGTGAAAGCTCGCTTGTCATTGTGTCGTGGATTGTGGTATAGGTGAGTGTTGTGGGGGAGCTTTTGTACTGTTTGTACTATATGGAGCATAGCGATGAAAAAGTTGATGACTGTGGGTACTGTCGTTGGCCTCTTGGTTTTGAGCAGCGTTGCGTTTGCTCAGGACAAGAAAATGACGGAGATCAGCTTTGAGGACGACCGTATTGAGGGTGATTTGATGATGCCCACGTCGTCCAATATCAGCATTAAGGAATTGGATGAACTTTCGAGTTTGATCAAGGCTCGGGAGGACTTTGTCGACGAAATGCGCAAGACGATAGACGAGCTTTAATGGCTCATGGCCCGTTTTGTCGATACCGTGACATTCTGGAACCCGCGAGCAGAGGGAGGGTAGAGAGGTGTTGAAGTTTGAAATCCTGGGTTCAGATGGTGGCGTTTTGCGCGTCGTCGAGATTGACAAGAGTCCGATCAAGGTTGGCAAGATGTCGACGAGTGCTCTGAGCATTGATGATGCGTCTGTGTCCCGTATGCATGCGCGCATTGAGGTTTCTGGCGGTATCTTCAAAGTGGTGGATCTTGGAAGTGCGGGTGGCACGTATGTCAATGATCAGAAGGTCATGGCACAGCAATTTTATTCTGGGGATGTGCTGCGTTTTGGGAATGTGAAGGTGCGCTGTACGCAGGTGGGTGCATCTGCGGTGGAGGGTGCGAAACCTGAAATGCGCGTGTCTGCTCCCATGGCGGCAGCAGTGCCTGCAGCAGCAGAGGCGCCTTCAGCGGCGGCACCTGCAGCATCTCCCTCGCCAGGGCTTTCGCTCTCTAAGCCGGGTTTTTCGGGTGCGCCTGCTGGGTTTGGTTTCAGTTCACCCTCCCCCAGCCAGCCTCAGATCATACGCCGCAAAAAGAAAGGTGTGAGCTTTGAGCGGCGTTTTCTCTCCGAGCGCTGCCCAAAAGGCGAAGGCTCGCTGGAGATTGCGCACATGTGGCGCGATGAGGTGATAAAGATCAGGCAGTTTGCTTCGAGGAACGACAGCCTTGTCACGCTCGGTGCGGAAACGGGAAAGAAGGGGGCTGACTTTGTCGTTGAAGATCAGCGTCTTGGCGGTCGGACGCCAATTTTGCAGCGCAAGGGTGATACCTGGCAGCTTCTGTTTACAAACGAATTTGATGGTTTCCTTCTGGTCGATCCGTCCAAGTACAGCGGTGTGGAGCGGATAGCGTTTAAAGATTGTACACCTGGCCAGTTTCCGCCAGCCTCTGTGAGCGGAAGTGTCAAGAGCGGCTGGAT
>WQTY01000027.1 GCA_009786045.1 Pseudomonadota bacterium
ACGAAGTACGCTCCCTTCCACGCCTCCTTGCTTCCTGGAATCTGCACCATTTCGACGCCGCGACCCTGCCGTCAGTGATAAGGCGGGTGCGATAGCGGCGCAGGGGGCGTTGCCCCCAACAAATCCAAAAACTTGCCGTTTATGCATTGGGTTTGTAGGTGAATCGCCGCATGGAGACATTCATCAGTATGCCAACGCAAATCATCATGCTCATCATGCTGGAGCCGCCGTACGAGATGAGCGGCAGGGTGATGCCGACGACTGGTGCCCATCGCACAACCATGGCCGTGTTGACGAGCACCTGCCAGAAGATGATGGCAGATATGCCAACGGCCAGGAGCATTCCGAACCTGTCCCGGGCTGATTTGGCGATGCGCAGGGACCAGAGGAGGAGTGCAAAGTATAGGAAAAGCAGCCCCGCCACGCCGGCGAAGCCATGTTCTTCGGCCCAGTTCGCCAGTGCGAAGTCATTTTCGGGCTCCGGAACAAAGCCCTTTTGGACTTGGGTGCTTTGCCCATAACCGCGCCCGGTGAGGCCGCCGGCGCCGACGGCAATGACGGAGTTTTTTACCTGCCAGTCGCTTCCATAGGGATCATCCTCAATTTGAAGAAAGGCCAAAACACGCGTACGCTGATAGTCCTGCATGACAGACCAGGCCAGCGGCGCAAGTGCCACCATGCAGCAGATAAGGATGGCCAGCGACTTTTTCTTCATGCCCTCGAAGAGAATCATGACGGCCGCCACCAGGCCTATGAGAAGCGCTGTGCCGAGATCGGGTTCGAGAAAAATGAGGAACATGGGCAGGGCGACGGCAGCAAAGAGAGGAATCAGGGCACGGATCGTGTAGTTCTGGCTATGCTCACGGGAAGCAAAGAATTTGGCCGTAAAGATGACGACGCCAATCTTCATGAGCTCGGAGGGCTGAAAGTGAAAAAAACCGAATAAGTTCAACCAGCGTCTTGCACCGTTAAAGTCAGTCCCAAAGAACAATACGATGAGGAGCAGGGCATTGCCTGCCACATAGATGACGGTGGCGAAACGGTCATAGAAACGATAATCGATGGTGGCGCAGGGGACGGCAAAAAAGACGATCCCCAGGACGAGCCAGAGAAGCTGTGTATTGTGCAGCGGCTTCGTCAGGATGTTGGCAATGCTTGTTAAATTGAAAATGCCAATGGTGGCAATGCCCAGAACGAGTACGAGAAGTACCCAGTCGAAAGACGCTGCAAAGGATTTCAGGGGTTTTGTCGAAAGCAGCAGTTTCATGAACACCTCTATGCGTGGGATGCTTTCATCTGCCGATGGCAGCAAAGCCGGATGAGTATGCTATCGGTTCTGGGGTGCGTTAAGAATTTCCCGGAAGTAGCGATCCAGAACCTCCATGGCAACGGGCGCGGCGTTGGCGGAGCCGGATCCGCCATGCTCCAGAAATACTGTGATGGCAATTTTTGGGTCGTCAATGGGTGCAAAAGCAGAAAACCAGGCATGATCGCGGAATTTGAATTCGACCGCCGAGCTTGAGACACGTTTGGAGATGACTTGTGCGGTGCCTGTTTTTCCTGCAACATTGAGGTTGGGCAGGCGATAGTCATAGGCGGTGCCCATCTCGAAGTTGAGCACCATGTCGAGGCCAGATTTGATGACTCTGAGCGTTTCTGGTTTAAAGGGGAGCTTTGAGCGAATGCGCTTTGGGTAGGTGAATATCGTATTGCCCTCGGCGGTCTCAATACGGTCGACAATTTGCGGGTAGTAGAGGGTTCCCCCATTGGCGAGGGCAGCATATACCAGCGTCATTTGAAGCGGCGTCGTTTTGACGTCACCCTGCCCGATCGCTGTGGACAGGGTGAACCCGCCCTGGAAACCTTCTTTTGAGCGTCTGCTGTGCCATTCTCGCGTTGGAACGACACCGGCAGATTCGTTGTTGAGCCCGATTCCGGTGCGCTCTCCCAGCCCAAAGAACCTGGCGTACTCTGCGAGCCTGTCTATGCCCAGCTTTTCGCCGGTCTTATAGAAGTAAACATCGCAGCTGGCGGCGATGGATTCGGAAATGGTGACAGCGCCATGGCCGGAGTGTTTCCAGCAATGGAACCGGCGCCTTTGTTTGCCATACTCATAGTACCCGGGGCAATTGAGGGTATCCTGCGGTGTCATCAGATCTTCTTCGAGTACAGCTGCCGCTGTCACAACTTTGTAGATGGATCCCGGAAAGTAAGACAACAGTGCCTTATCAAGCATGGGTTTGTAGGGGTTGTTGTCGGCCCGGAGGTGCTCATCACGGCTCAGGCGCCCGGACCAGCTGTTTGGATTAAAGGTCGGCGTCGATGCTATGGCGAGGATGCGGCCGCTGGACGGATCGACGGCGACGATGGCCCCCGTCTCATAGTTTCGAAGCGCATGTCTGAGAATGCGCTGCAAATCCATGTCGACGGTCAGAATGACATTCTTTCCGGAAATGGGTGCGACGTCTTTCCAGTCACGCATCAGAGCAAGCGATTCCGAATCCGTCTGTGGCATACCCTGAGCATTCACGATACCTGCTGACAGCCCGTTCGCCCCTCGCAGCATAGCCTCAAAGGTTCGCTCAATCCCCATCCTTCCCATCGAATCGCCGAGGCGATAGCCATACATGTTGAGTTTGCGCAGCTCATCATCGTTGATCTGGTTGACATAACCGATGAGATGGGCAGCAAGCTCGTTGAAGGGGTAATAACGGCTGCTCGTGGCAACCACCTCAACGCCATGCAGTGTCAGGGCATTCGTTTCAACGAGCGCCAACTGGTCACGCGTAATGCCTTTCCTGACGGGCAAAGGCACGAACCGTTCTGCCGGTTTGACGGCATCGACAGTTCGAATGAGCCTTTCGGTATCGGCCTCTGGCAGTGCCAGGTAGGCAGCCAGCTGTTGTATTCTCTGATGGCGTGCCTCCAGAGGTTCGCCCGGAATGTTGAAAAATGCGGGCGTCAATGTCACGTCATACGATGGACGATTCGTAGCCACAGGCCGCATGTGAATATCGAATATCTGCCCGCGCTCTGCAGGCACGACACGCCGTTTGATGAAGTTGTTATAGGCCAGCTGGCCATAGTGTTCACCCTGAAAGATCTGCAAAAACCAGAACCTGGACAGAAGGAGCAGAAAGGCTATCAACATCAGGACGATCAACGTGCGAAAGGATGGGGCATAGTCTTTGGGCTCCAGCCTCCCGCCTTCCGATGTCGTTGTTGTCTGAGTTCTGTTTCGAAGTAGCATCAGAGTTCCGCTGCCATGACTTGAACGACGAAACTCACCGTATGCGTCTCGTCGGGCGAGAGATGGCTGACCACCGAAACCTGCCAGGATCCGGCTTTCGTAAAGGTGTGGGCAAACGAAAATGCACTGGAGGAGGGGGTACTGGTCTCAACGAAATCGGGCGCAGATTTCCTACTGCCCACAGCGCGCACCGAAAAGACAGCTTTGATCGGAACGGGCGCTTTCTGAGATTTATCATCACAGCGGCGCTGAATCCGCATTCGAAACGACACGCTCTCGCCTGCGCGTATTTCGGTGCGCCCTGCCTCAAGTTTGTAACTATCTACGCAAACGCGGCGCGCATCATCATGCCAATATAAATCGACAACGCGTTCTGGCTTCTTTTCCGCAAGTTTTGCTGTGATCGTGCGAGGAGGAGCACCGAGTACAGCCGGCACCGCTTCCTGTGCCTGTGCAGAGATGCTCGCCAAAGCACAGATTCCAAAGAGATGCAGGGCTAAGATTTTTTCAGATAATAGAGTATTGCGCATATCAAGTTACCGACAGCCGCCAAACCAATGATTTGACAATGCGGCGTCCAGCTTCCGATTGGCGCCATCAGCATCAACACAAGCAGGACAATGAATATTGTCACAAACGCAAGCATCATCAGCATTTTGCCGTACTTCTTGCTATGGTGCCATGATGTGAAATCGAAGCCAGCCGCCGCCAGAGCGCCAATAAAGAGCAACAGATTTGCAGGCTGACCCACGAAATGCTCATGGGCATGTCCCTCGTCTGCATAGGGTATGAACAGCCAGGCTATGGCGATCAATCCCGATGCAATGGCCAAAATATTGGCACCGTGCTGCAGCATGGCCCCAGTGGTTTTCGTCTCAAGGTCTGGTACGGATGTAAACTGTGCATCGACATCTGCCGTTTCGGCAGCAGCCTGCACCACCATCGAACCAGCCGCAGGTTCGGTCTGGGAAACCGTGCTGTCTTTGCCGTGAGATGCCTCCTCCCCTCCCAGGGCATGCAGTACCTTGACTTCCTGAACCAGGGGAATGTCAAAATCCCATCCATCCTCGTCGTCTGCGTCATGGGCACCCGTAGCAAAGTCGGCGCCAAAAAGCTTTGCCCCGAGATCAATAAACTCTTCATCGACCAGCGAGGAGGGCTTAGGCGCCACTCCGGGCAAACCAAAAAATGGGTCATCTACGGGTTGGGACGCCGGTTCGTGCCCCTTCTTAGCCACAATCGACGCTTCTTCTCTGTGCTTTGCTGCCGCATCGAACTTGATCTCGCGCGGCGCGGGCACTGCCACGTGATTGACCTTGACGGCGTTCAGATTTTGCGGTGTTGCCGCCTGACTGCGGCTGTCGGCCTGAACCGGCATCTTGCGCCTGTCGGCATCAAACGAGACACCCGGCATGCCGGCAATCGTCGTCGAAGCATACCCGCGCACATTATCGTCTTCGTCATTATCCCAGCTGCGTCGGCCGCCAAGCGACACCGGCCCAAGCCCTATCATCGTGTGATTCGGGGAGGCATCATAGCTGCGCCCAAAGCCCCCGCGAACGGCACCATCCTCAACCGGTCCCAGGTTTTCGGCACTTCCGGGCCGGCCAAACGACGTCGCATTCCCACGCGAAACCTCATCGGCTTCCTCTCGGCGCGCCCCAAAACCCATCCGCGTTGATGAAGCCTCAACCCCAGAATTCGTCTCCCCAAAGATCGTACGACAATGCACGCAACGGCGTTCCCCAACGGGAATCGCTTTCTTACATTTTGGACACTTCCTCATCTCTACCTCATCCTGCGATGCTGCCCCCAAAAACACTGGCAAGGAACCCTATCATGTTGATACGCAAATCTCAACACCCCCTGCACGCTCAAACTGCTCCCAGGCAACGTCAGTCTCCCAGCCTCATGAATCCGTGTACTCTTCGAAGACGCGGGGCGGACATTGGCGGCTGGGCTCAATGCCGCGGGCTATCAGCTTTGCATAGTTTGAAACCTCTGCGCAGATGCCCATCAGAAGATTGATCTCGTCCTCGTGAAGCTGTGCACGAAAGACGATATTCTGGAGGCGATGCATGGCGGCGTTGGGCGAGTCAGACTTGAAGTAGCCTATCTCGGCAAGCATCCTGGCGGTTTGTCCAAGCAGGCGCCGGCATCTGTCCTGCGTTGCCGGCAAGGAACCGGGGGCATGGTTGGAAACAGCCACAAGCCCCTCTCCTGCCCCAGCTTCTGACGCCCCCGGCCGGGCCTGCCGAAACAGGCCGTGTACAGCCAGCAACACCGCCTGCGACAAATTCAGACTGGCATAATCACCGGTCTGAATATAAACTCGGTGCGTACAATATGACAGCTCATCGTTCGTCAGCCCCGTCTGTTCCCGCCCAAACACAAGTGCAATCTCACCGCCGCTGAAAAGCACTCCCAAACCACGGCGTGATGCTTCTTCCAGCTCAAGCTGCGACCATGTCTGTGTGCGCGCACGAGCACTAAAGCCGTACGATTCGTGCACTCCCTGCAAAGCCTCGCCAAGGCTGCCAACGACCTGCATCGTCTCAAGCATATCCTGCGTGCGGTGGGCAGAAATCTGAGTACGCTCAAAGTCCATCTCGGCAGGATTGACCAGCGAGAGTCGGCAAACTCCCATATTCTTCATCGCGCGCATGACATTACCAACATTGATGGGATTCTGCGGCTCAACCAATACGACGCGAACCCCATCAAGTGACACAGCCTTTGCCTTGCTCTCCATCATACCGCCTTCGGTCGAACAAAAACCAGCGAAGCCTAATCCATAAAGTACTTCTTGGACGGGTTTCGACGCAAAAACGCCGGCGTATCCAGGCTGTCTTCATCAAGCGGATAATCAAGCGATGCCGGACGAATCACTGCGCCTGTCTCGGCCGAGGAACGTGCCACCGCCGAGGTACGGATGGTGTCACGAGGCTGCACATCGTCCATCATCATGAACGCCTGTGTACCCGCACCCCCTCCTGCCATCGCAGATTTCGACACCGGCGCATAGGAAGCCGACGGGCGCGGCATGGATGGCGGCGCAAACATATTATCTGACTGCGCATCCAGCGCCTGCATCTTCTGAGCGATATCCGCCACGGGCTGTCCAGAGGCATAACCCTGATCAGGATGAAATTGAAGCATCCCCTGGGCAACTGTTTGTCCCCTGGACATCGACGATGCTGCCACAGCTGCGTGAGGTGAGGATGTGTACGACTGCCCATAGCCACTGCGGCCGTACTGACCAAAGCCTGACTGACCTGCCTGACGCATCTGCGAAACACCCACATCCTGTGCATCGCAATGATCAAAACCCGTCGCGATGATCGTAATCTTGATGTCGTCCGCCTCGTCGTCCGAAAACACATGCCCCCAAATGATCAGCGCATCATCGGCCGTGGCATCCTCAATGAGCGTCGCAGCTTCGCTGATCTCAATGAGCGTCGCCGTGCGCGGCGCCGTAATGTTAAGCAGTACGCTCGTCGCACCCTCCAGCGAAATATCGTCCAAAAGCGGCGAACTGATTGCCGCCTCGGCCGCCTCTGTCGCACGATTGGGCCCAGACCCAACGCCCGTTCCCATCAAAGCCAGCCCCTTGCAGCTCATCACTGTGCGCACATCCGCAAAATCCGTATTCACCAGACCAGGACGCGTAATGAGCTCACTGATCGAACGCACGGCATTGAGAAGCACACCATCCGCCTGACGAAATGCCTCCATCAGCGGTACCTGATCACCCACCGTCTGAAGAAGACGCTCATTCGGAATCGTGATCAGCGTATCGACATTGTTTCTGAGAATCTCCAGGCCTTCCTCAGCATAACGGCGACGGCGCTTCCCCTCAAATTTAAAGGGCTTCGTCACAACACCCACCGTCAAAGCCCCAAGTTCCCGCGCGATGGCCGCAATCACAGGCGCAGCCCCTGTCCCCGTGCCGCCCCCCATGCCCGCCGTCACAAACACCATATGCGCACCCTTGAGCTGCTCCTGAATCAGGGCTGCCGATTCCGTCGCCGACTCTCGCCCCACCTGAGGATTCGAACCTGCCCCAAGACCAGACGTACGAGACTCGCCAATCTGAATCTTGATATCTGTCAAACTGTTCGACAAAGCCTGCGTATCCGTATTGGCCACAATGAACTGAACCCCCTCAAGCCCAGCCTCAATCATTGTGTTCACTGCGTTGCCACCAGCTCCGCCAACCCCGATCACTTTTATACACGCGCCGCGATTGTGGTCATCGTCAAACATCATCATCCTAAACCCTCCAGCTTCAAGGGTTTGACCACGCGCGAATCCATACAGCAGCAAGCATGACGGAAAATTGCCATACCACTACCTGCATCCCCTCGCATTCCCCGCCATTGGACGCCGCAACTACAACGCCGGGAATACCGTAGACAAACCATGCATCCTTACAATCCAGTATCATCCATAATCTGGGGTCTACGTACGAAAACCGACACCACAGCATCGCTTCTCGCCACTCAGCCACCGCACACCGTGAGTCGGACTAAGTACAAGTTTTATTTCCGACACGCAAGAAAAAAACCTCTCAACTTTTTTCTTCTTTTCCCTGTGGCCCTGCTATTGGCAGGCCAATACGCAAGGCCGCGCGGCTATGGGGTTGCCCCCATACGCCGCGCATGACACCTGGGATCAGGCAGTCGCCTCTGCCGCTTCAGCGCTCTCCCCAGAGTCAGAAGCTGCCTCTGAGCCAGAACCAGGAGAGGGTGCCCCACCCTTGCCGCCACCCTTTTGAGCTCCAGGCTTCACCGACGCATTCCATATGCGAATGCACAAGAACAAACCCACCACAACCACCGGCAACATCGCCATCGGCCAAGCCCACCAGTTGGCTGGATCCGAGACCACTTCGATACCGTCTCGCGTCATATCCGGCAACACTGCACCAAGGATAAACGCCTGCAATCCCGTTCCAAGATACACGAACGCATCAATAATGCCCGTCGCAATGCCCGCATTCTTGCTGCCGCCAAAGTCCATCGTGGCTGTCCCGGAAAGCATACCATGCACACCGAACACGCAAAGCATGATGAACGCAAGCGAAATGCCAAGGAATACATTGTCCAGCACAAAGAAGATGGCAATCGTGCCAGCCAGCATACCCATATACAGAATCGCCGCCACCGGCCCCCGACGCGATTTAAACACATAGTCCGAAATAATGCCCGCAAAGATGCCCGCAAAGATACCCACCACACAAAGCACCATTCCCCAATTTGAAAACACAAAATCATCCTTATGCACCGCCAGCATCTTCTGCACCGTCGGCCCCCACTGCATGATGGCATTGCGCATATAGCCCGAACAAAATTCGATAGCCGCTACCGTCAGAATAATGGGATTAGACAAAAGCTTCTTAAAGACCTGAATGGCCTTAAGCTGAGGTCCTGTGTCATCACTCGTCGCATCGCCTGTGTTGAAATCCTCAAGACCAGCTTTGCTCGGGTTGTCGCGAATCACAAAGAACGATACCACAAACATCACAAACAACACCGCCGAGGGGATTAAAAAGACATAGTTCACACCCAAATTCTTAAGAATAATCGGGTTCCAGTCGTACGCAAAGTACACACCAAGCGATATCAAAATACCAAACATTCCGCCAATCACACCGCGCTCCCGCACGTGGAACCAGAATGCATTCACCTTGATAATCGACACCGCCCCAAAACTCTGGAAATACATGTTGACCGCATAGAGCACCGTAAAGGCTGTTGTCAGATTTATCCCACTGTCCCTGCCAAATACCAGGAATAACCCCATCAGGAGATTCGCAAACGACGACCCAGCCAAGGCAATCAACATCGTCGTACGCCCGCCAAGCTTGTCACAAAGCGGCCCGTTGATAAGGAAACTGCAGCCGTAGGTAATCGCCCCGATCCCAAAAATCATGCCAAAATCAGAGTTTGACATCAAACCTTCAGCATCAAGCTGAACCTTGGCAACCGTCAAATTGTAACGCCCAAAATACAAAAATGCGTAAGCAAGACCAAGCACTACCCAATTTAAACGCCGGCGCCGCACAAACGCAAGGCTATGGGTGATCTCCACCTTCGGGAGACGCTTAACGACAACGCCAATCACACCCAAAAGTATGAGGATTGGCAATAATTGCAGGATAAACTCTTTCATGAACTCTCCTCAGATCTTCGAGAGGGTGAACACTCACCTGGCATATGGGCCGGACACAGACCTGCGCGCCCTTTCCCTGCCAGATTTCACATGCATACGGCCAGACTTCAACGCTAAAATCAGCGTTTTCTCACACGTCACACAAACACAAATAAGCATAGCTTACTCTATGGACGTCATGGGCAGGTCAACTTGGCTGTGCCTTTCCGATGGCGATACCGTTCTCCCGATACCACAGGCACACATCAACCTGATGCCTTCGTCAAACACGCTCTCCATGAGCGCAGAACAAAGGCGGCACGCGCTGCACGCTCATGGGCAGCGCTGCCAGAAAACAACCTCATCCGCGAACAAGGCACAAGCCTGCATGACACAAGCCTGTTTCGACACAAAGAGAAATGCCGGCTTCGGCAAACACGCCTGAGCCAGGTAACCAGCTCAATGATGCAGTGCCGAAACCTCGGCCGCATCAAAGTAAAGAATCCGCTGGCAGTTCTGACAGCACTCCAGCGAATTTTGACGCTGAAGCTGGATGAATGCCTGCGGCTGAAGCTTCATATGGCAGCCGGAACACGTCCCCAAAGAAGCCGACACTGCCGCCATCCCAGAACGCTTGCTGCGGATAAAACGATACCTCGCCAAAATCTGCGGGTTGATCTTCTTGGCCATCTCGTCAGATTTCGCCTGCAAAGCCCTGACCTTACCCTCGATCGCCGCAGATGCCTCATCGACACTCTTGCGGTTGGCATCGATCTCGTCACGGAGCAGCGCATACTCTGCACCATGCTTCTCTATCACCGCTTCCGCTTCAGTGATGGCCGATTGAAGCTGCTCAATTTCCCCCTCAATCTGTGTCATCATCTTCTTAAAGTTCTCGATCTCACGCTCTACCGCCGCATAGTCACGTGAATTCGTCACCGCATTAAACTTTGTCTTCGCGTGATCATGCCCTTTTCGAATCTCCTGAAGCTCCGCCTGCTTAATAGACAAAAGCTTCTGCGTGTCGGCCAGGCTCTCTCGATGACGAAACAAAGTATGATCGAGTTCCTCAAGCAATTCCGTATCGGCATCGACTTTTTCCCGACGCTTCTCCACATCGCTGCGAAGTGCCTCCTGCTCCAAATCTATCCGTTGGAGGTTGATCAACGTTTCAATCTGCTCTTTCAAAGGTCTGCTCTCAGTTTGATACCCAAAAAAAAGGCCCGCGTCCGAATACCTCGAACCCGAGCCAGCTTGCTAATCTATTTCGTAGAAATCGCCAATAGTGCGCGACGATATTGCTCGTCGAATGCCGTCAAGATGACCTGTATTCGTCTGTCGCATCGTCACTCCATTTAACCTAATGGACCCACAGGGACTTGAACCCCGAACCCGCTGATTATGAGTCAGCTGCTCTAACCGATTGAGCTATAGGTCCATCCACAAAAGCAACGCACAAAAAAGAGCGCTGCCCACGCGGCCGCTTATATCGGGTGATGAAGCTGTTGTAAAGAATTTTTGCCCACAAACGCCCACACGATTCGGCCAGAGTTTTTTCTCTTTTACGCGGGGAGCAGGAACAAAAAAATACGCCGAAAAAACCAGGGCTGTGCTAGAAGCCGCTCATTGCTGGTGCAGGCCACCCATAAAACTTCTCGACACCATGACGCATAAGGCTACATCATGAGACTTGAAATCGAAAAAACGCTCGACACGCTCCGGCCCATGCTGCACGCAGACGGCGGCGATATCGAGTTCCTGGATTACTTCAACCACATCGTACTCGTCAGGTTAACAGGCGCATGCGAAGGTTGCCCGCATGCCAACCTCACGCTTAAAAATGGCATCGAAAAAAAACTCGTCGAACTCTACCCGGAGATCCTGGCCGTTCGCGACATTAACCTCGGAGACGATGAGTAGGGGCTAATAATTATTCGCCCCTACTGCTTCTGCAATCGCAGCAACCAGGCCGCTTCTACAGAGATAAAATTTGTTCAATTTTTGAATCCGATTCAGACATGACACCTATTCCACACAAGCAATGCGCAGCATTGCAGGGGGCGTGGGGGAACAAGTTCCCCCATAAAAAACTAAAGAAGCCGGGCGTTGCGGGGCCGGCGCCTGAGGCCCCGCAGTGGGGGTAGCCGCGTATCGCGCTCGCCGAAATGTCCATCTTCGTCGTCAGCGGCGTCGTTGTGGTCGGTCACGTACGAAGTACGCTCCCTTCCACGCCTCCTTGCTTCCTAGAATCTGCACCATTTCGACGC
>WQTY01000028.1 GCA_009786045.1 Pseudomonadota bacterium
AAGCGATGCGTTAGCATCGCAGGGGGTTCGGGGGAGCTGGCTCCCCCGAGAAGCCGGGCGTTGCGGGGCGGCGTTTGAGCCCCGCAAAGGGGGTAGCGGCGTATTGGCATGTAGGGGCAGAACATTTTCTGCCCCCTGCCAATAGCCGCGCAGGGGGCGCTGCCCCCACTAAAAAATGTCAAAGGGGGCAGCGATTTTTGTCGTGCCTATTGGCAGACACCATGGATGCAGGTGAACTGGTAGCCATTCTTGCTGCCGCAATCCCAGTCTGAGTAACAGGCAGTTTTGCAGCGGCCGCTGTAGCAGAGTTGGCTCGAAGGGCACTGCGCATTGACCTGGCACTGTGATGTGCTGAGGGAACGGAAGCAGGCGTTGCCGGCGCTTGTGGCCAGACATTCAAAGCCGGTTCCGCAATCCCAGTCTGAACGGCAGTGGATCGAGCAGTAGCTCGTATTGTCAAAGTCCGAGACGCACAGGTCAAGCCCGATTGCCCGGCACTCGGCGTGTGTTCTGCACTCCTGGCCGCTGGTGTTGATATGCTGACAGCGGTTGTTGATGCATTGCTGTCCGGTGGAGCAGGTTTGCGATGTTGTACAGAAGTTTGGATCACATGAGTTGTTGCTTGGCACGCATGCCGACACCGAGCTGTTGCTCATCCTGAGGCATTCGAAGCCTCTGCCGCAGTCGCTTTGGCGAGAGCAGGTATTCAGGCAGACGGTTTCATTGCTTACCGCAAGTGTGGCACAGATGGCGCCCCAGCCACAGTTGGAATCGTTGTTGCACCAACCGCACATGGGAACATTACCTGTGGTAGGGCGGCACATGCCATCCAGGCAGAACTCACCCACGGCGCAATCGCGATTCGAGAAGCAGCCGGGATTATGATCAAAGTATACACACTCTCTGACTCTGTCACACACATCCCAGCAGGCGAAAGCGTCACATTGTGTATAGCATACCCAACTTTCCACTTCGACGCAGTTTGAACTGAAGTAACAGGATTGGGCCAGAACGGCCATTCCAAGGGCGGATAGGGCAAGCAGTGCGCGTTTGATGGACTTTTTCATGGGGGCCTCCTCGCTGTGAGCAAATGTAAAATGGGTGAATTGGTGAATGTCTTTTGGATATACCGACACAATCGGCGTCATCATACCAAAATTATTATGAAAAAGTCATGCCATGTCTTCTGTTTTTAGGGGGCCGTGGAGATGCATGCCATCCCCCTGGGTTTTTCGCCTTCGCGGTTTGAGGAAGAACAGCGCCAATACCCAGGCCAGGCTGAGCCAGCCGAGGATGTCCCCGATGTAGCTGTAGATCGTGCGGGTGGCAGGCATCATGGCGACGGAGGCGCGCAGGATTTCCGGGTCGTAAATGGAGGTGCGATCAACGATTCTTCCTGCTGCATCGACAAACACGCTGACGCCCGTGTTGGTGGATCGCACGAGCCATCGCCGGTGCTCGACGCTCCGCAGCGATGCCAGAGCCATGTGAAGGTTGGGTTCGCTTGTTTTTCCGAACCAGGCGTCATTGGTGATGTTGATNAAGACATTGGGGCGNAGCCTGGAGAGGTCGCGCACATACCGCGGCAGGATATTTTCGTAGCAGATGATGGGGCCAATCTGGAAGTCGCGGAAAGGCAGCGTCTTGACATCTGTGCCCCGTGTCAGGTTGCCTGCTTCAGGCAGGATGTCATAGATCCAGGGAAACCTGTCTGCGAAGGGGATGTATTCTCCGAACAGGAGGAGGTACTTCTTATGGTAGCTTCCCAGGACGCGGCCGTCGTTGTCGACGAGGTGCGCTGTGTTGAAAATTTGTCGCTCTGATGCACTTGCCTGGTAGAGGGTGTGAAAATCTGTGACATCGTCGTTTGTGCCGCGCATGGTCAGGGTACCAAAGAGGATGGCGGCATCAAAGCCCCGGATGGGGGAAGACATGTCATAGGGCATGGTCTGGGCGAAAAGATCGTCGCGTCTGTTGTCGCGCAAGGGCTCTGCGCTGGGCAGGTAATAGGTGAGGTCATCCGGGACGAGCCTGAGGAACGGGCAGCGCATGATGTTTGGCGGTTCCTCAGAGCATGGTGTGTAGAACCCGCTGACATAGGCCGGGAAGTAAGGGCTGATGCTCGTATAACCCAGGGTGGTGGCCGCCGACCCCATGGCCCGTGTCAGGGCACGGTGAATCGGCGGCAATGTTCGGAAGGTTTCGCCAAAGGCCAGGTCGATGATGCCGTAGATGCGGCGGGCCTGAGGCTGAAACCAGGGGGCATAGAGCGCATCAATCTGGTGCTCAAGGGGGTAGTCGGTCTGCAGCCGGCTGCCCCAGACATAGGCAGACTGATAGCTGGATTCGGGCCAGACGATGAGGTCGACGCCCTGAAGGGAGAGCTGGCGCGAGAGGTCATGATGGATGAAGAGGTTATTTTTGAGCTTGTTGGGGTCTTCCTTTTCCCAGATGCCGATATCGCCTTCGACCATGCCGATGACGAGTTTGGGGGCAGCTGCCTGGATGCTGTCGATGTGCGCGATGCGAAGGGGGGCGTAAATGGCGCAGAACAGAATGTAGCCACCGGCGAGGCCCAGGAACAGCTTTGAGATTTTATATTCCCGTTTGCGCCATCGCGATACGAGGTGGAGGGAGATCTCATAGAGGATGAAGTTGACGCATAAGATGAGGAGCGTGATGCCCAGAACGCCGAGGATGTCTGCGACCTGGACGGCGGGGATGAAGTTGTACTGGCTGTTTCCGAGGTACCAGGGGAAGAGCATGGGCCAGAGCATTTCGACGGCCAGAAATACGGGGATACCTGTGACGGCAACGTGTTTTGATGACAGCTTTTGTGTGATGTAAGCCCAGAGTGCAAAGGCCATGCCCTGAGCAATGCTGAGCACCACACAGAGTGTGCGGGCCAGCCAGAGGGACATGTGGCCAAAGTCGACGAGGAGGTTGCTGATCCAGTAAAAACCGCCCAGGTTGGTGATGGTTCCGGCAAGGAGTATGAGCCAGAAGGCCTGCCGCGGACGCAGTCCCTGGAAGGCCCACAGCTGGAGGCACAGGGCAAAGTAGGCCATGTAGAAGAGGTTGAAGTCCGGGTAGGCCAGGAAGACGCAGACGCCGCCAAGACATGCGAGGGCGACTCGCAGCCACCATGGGATATTGAAGAGGGCTGCGGGAGAGGTGGATGGCCACAGACGGGAGCGCAAATGTTTCAGAAAATTTGGCATGGCTTTAGTTCATCTTGCAGTGCAGCTTGGTATCGCGATAGGTATGTTCGGTGAGTTTGGCGGCATTCTTTGCCCAGTACTTCTTTGTCAGATTGCGCTTGACTGGATTGAGGCGGTCGATAAATAGGCTGCCCTGAAGGTGGGCGAACTCATGCAGTATGGCAACAGCGCGCAGATCGTGCGCTTCTTCCCGAAACCATTCGCCCCTGGCGTCTCTGGCTTCTATGATGACATGTTGATGGGTTGGCACTTCTCTATACAGGCCTGGCAGCGACAGGCATCCTTCCTCCCAGAGGATGGGTTTGTCCTGGAGGATGATCCGGGGGTTGATGTAGGTCCGCAATGCGCTGGGTTCCTCTGGCGTGCTTGTGTCGACCACGAACAGCTGCAGGCTCAGGCCAACTTGCGGGGCTGCCAGGCCGACACCGGCACCTTCGTGCATGGTTTCGACTATATTGGCGATGAGTTCTGAGAGCGATTCGTCGAAGACCTCAATTGGCTTTGCAACGGCTTTGAGCACAGGGTGCGGGTAGATGATTAAGTCCAGAAGCATGATTTCTCCTCAGGGTACGCCATCCATGGACGCGGATGGCGTATCTGTGAAGCTTTATAGTGACACATAGGAAGGATTGACAAGCGTCAAAAGGTAAAATGAAATGGAGTTCCTGGATTCTGTGCCAATCTGGCAATTAATTATTTTCACATATTGCATGAGGATTTTCGATGTCGCGCTTGGGACGATCAGGACGATTTCTGTGGTTCAGGGTCGAATTCCGCTGGCGGTGTGTGTGGGTTTTTTTGAGGTTCTCATCTGGGTGTCTGTCGTGAGCCAGGTGATTATCCATATTCGGTCCAGCCCGTGGCTTGCGGTGGCATTTGCAGCGGGTTCTGCGACGGGTTATGCTGTGGGTATAATGATCGAGCGTTTTGTGGCGCTTGGCACTTCGGTGGTGCGGATGATATCGCAGCATCAGGGGTATGCGGTGGCGGGGGCATTGCGGGAGACAGGGCAGGCGGTGACGACTTTTGATGGCGAGGGGCGGGATGGGCACTGTCTTCTGATATATGCCATCTGCCCGCGCCGGCAGGCAGATTTTATCATCAAGCGGGCCAGGGAGATCGATCCCAATGTGTTTTATATCGTGGAGGCCGCGATGCAGGTCAGCACACTTCGTGCGCTCGCGAAGCAGACGAGCTGGCGCAATATGCTGGTGAAGTAGAGGCGGTGAGGGGGAAATCCCCCTGCGCCGCTATCGGCACGTAGGCGGGCGGATTGCCATCCGCCCCTACGGCCGATACGCGGCTACCCCCATAGCGGGGACACCCCGCAACGCCCCGTGGTGGATCCTGTTAACGACCGGGCGACCGTCCCGGTCGCCCCTACGGGTGTGTTGCATTGGGCGGCAGATTTAATTTTGTTTTTTCGAGAGATTTTGGCGTTACGATGTATTTTGCCACTTCACCCACAAGCAATGCCGTAAGGCATTGCAGGGGGTGTGGGGAGCAGGGCGACCGGGACGGTCGCCCCTACTGCCCCACAAAAATAAAAAATTAGGTTATAGAAGGAGACAGGATATGTCAGGTTTGTCAGCGGTGAAGATGGGCGAGGCGACGTATTGGGTTGGCGCCATCGACTGGACGCTTCGGAATTTCCATGGCTATGAGACGCGCCGTGGTACGACGTATAACGCGTATTTGCTGAAGGGGGATACGGGTTATATTTTGGTGGACACGGTGAAGCGCGGGTTTGAGCGCGAGCTTCTTGCCCGGGTTTCGTCGGTGTGCAATCCCGGGGAGATTCGTGCGATTATCAGCAATCATGCGGAGATGGATCACACGGGGGGGCTGATTGAGGTTTTGCGGCATGTGTCGGGGGACTGTGTTGTTTATGCGTCGGAGATGGGGGTCAGGGCGCTGAGGGCGCAGTTTGGCGATGCGGTGGAGGCCAGGGCTGTGGCGGATGGTTCGACGCTGTCGATCGACGGACGTTCGCTGATGTTCCTGGAGACGAGGATGCTTCACTGGCCGGACAGCATGTTTTGTTACGATGCGCTGGACAGGTTTTTGTTTACGAATGATGCTTTTGGCATGCACTACGCGAGTCTGGAGCGCTGGTATGATGCGTGTGATCCGGCCATTCTTGAAGAGGAGAGCCGGAAGTATTATGCCAATATCCTTACGCCCTATAGTGCAATCGTGGCGAAGCTTTGCAGGAAGTATCGCGAGTTGAATCTGGATGTGGCGTGTGTGGCGCCGGATCATGGGGTGGCGTGGCGCGGTGCGGGCATATTGCACATCATCGAGCGGTATGAGGCGTGGAGTAACAAGACGAAGCCAGCCCATCGTGCCGTGGTGGCATATGACACGATGTGGCATTCGACCGAGATAATGGCCAGGGCGGTGTCTGAGGGCATACGTGATGGCGGCGTTGATTGTGAGGTGATGCCGCTTGGAAAAGTGCATCGCAGTGATGTGGCGCAGGCACTGTTGACAGCGGATATGCTGGTGGTGGGCAGCCCGACGCTGAATCAGGGGATGTTGCCTGGTGTAGCGGATGTTCTCTGCTATTTGCGTGGTTTGAAGTTTCCGCTTCGGCTTGGTGCCGCGTTTGGCTCATATGGCTGGATGGCGTATGGGACGAAAGCGGTGCATGGGGAGCTTGCGGCGATGTGTGAAGAGACGATGCCGCCGCTGGATGTGAATTATGTGCCTTCGAGTCGTGATGAGGAAGCGTGCCGGTCATTTGGCGAGAGTCTGGCGCTCAGGCTTTTGTCAAAGAGCGGGGTTTAGATTTTGCGTTGTTGCTTTGGCAATGTGAGGGTTGCCAAGGCTTCGTTTTGCCAGTATGTTTCCCGCGATTTTTGTTTCTGCGTTTTTTCGCGCAACACCACACACGGACAAGGTATTGCCTTAACTCGGAGGTCATTCATGGTCGCAGAGCTATTGTCAGAGCTGGGTATTGGGTATGAACAGGCGGTTGTGTCGCTTCGCCGCGAGGCAGCAAAGATTCGGACTGGGCGCGCCAACCCGAATATGCTGGAGGGGATTCGGGTCGACTATTATGGCACGCCAACGCCGATTATGCAGATTGCGGCGGTGAAGGTTGCGGATGCACGCATGATCACGATTCAGCCCTGGGAGAAAAACATGATCAACGTCATTGAGAAGGCGATCATGGTATCGGACTTGGGTTTGAACCCTTCGAATGATGGGACGCTGATTCGGCTTCCGGTGCCGCCGCTGACGGGTGAGCGGCGCAGGGAGTTTTCCAAGCAGGTTCGCGACTTGGGTGAGAAGACCAAGATTGCGGTTCGCAACCAGCGCCGGGACATCAACGATCTACTTAAGTCGATGCAGAAGGATGGGGAAATCACTGAGGACGACTTGAAGCGTTCTCTGACGAAAGTTCAGGAAATCACGGACGAGGTGACGAAGAAGATCGACGAAGTGGTCGCCGAAAAAGAGAAAGAGATCATGGAGATGTAGGGTTATCCTGTGTCTCGATCTGGTGTGTGGATGGCCGTTCGTCTAAGGGTTTTGCGCGACACGGTGCGTGGCATCAATGGTTGTGTGAACGAGGCGAACGTAGCCTTGGCTGCGTACTTTGAGTCCTCCGAAGCCGCCATTGTTTTCTGCCGAGTAGATGCCGAGGGCATTGTCGATATCCTCCTGGTTGATTTCGTAACCGCGGCTTCGCAGGATATCAATGAGGGCCTGGGAGTCTTTTCGTCCCGGGAAGGCAACAGCAAGCAGTGCACGTGGTACGCTCCAGTTGTGTTGCGTCACGAGCATGAAGGCCAGGAGTGCGCCTGAGCGATCTCCGCCGTGTTCGCAGTGGATATAGACTTGTTCTGGTGCGTAGTGTTGGATTTCTGCATAGAAACGTTGTGGGTTTGGAAATTTTCCGCCGAATGGAATGTGGATGTGTGCCATGTTGAGTTGTTCGAGCCTGGCTTTGATGGCACGGAACTCATCGGATGGGATGGAGGCGGCGGTGACGATGAGCTTGACTTGTCGGGCGTGCAATTCGTCGATGTGTCTGACGTTTGGGCGTGCGCCCAGCCAGTAGCCTTCGGGGACTTGCCGGGTGTTTTTGGGCAGTCCGGCGTAAGATAAGCGGCTTTTTGCACCAAAAGCAGCTGCCGTGGCGAGGCTTTGCGAGGCCAGGCTGGCAATGTGCCTGAGGTGGGTGATTTGAGCGGGTGTGGGTGCAGGCGAATGGGCAGAAGTGTCTGCCTGGGTGGTGGTGTGTTCGCTGGAAGGGGCCGGAGAAGTGAGGGCTTGCGCTGAGTTATCTTCGCTTTCGCTGGCGTTATGGCAGGCGGACATGGTTATGCCGACAGAAAGCACGGCGCCAGCGAGGATGCCACGGCGTTTGAATTTGTGAGATAAGTACGCCATTGTGTTTACGCTTTTTGGTGGTGGCGTGCCGCCAGCTGCTGGTTTGCCGATTGGCCGGTTCGGAGTTAATGGTCAGGTGAAACCAGAACTCATCCAGGCGTGCGGGGCAGACCTGGCGGAATACCGTGCAGGCAGGGGGCACAGCCTGGGCGGGGCCAGGGCTGTGCCTGTGATGGGATGGTTATTGTCCTGGCAATCCCAGGATGACGAATTCGACGCGTCGATTTCGTGCGCGCCCATCGGCGGTGTCGTTGGTGTCGATGGGTTTGTCAGGCCCATAGCCAATGGCATTGAGCCGGCTGGGCGCGACACCCCTGTCGACGAGATACTTCATCACCGAATTGGCGCGATCCTGGGACAGCTTTAGGTTGCTGTCGTATCTGCCGCGGCTGTCGGTGTGACCTTCGACAGTGATGTTGCCGATGTGCGGGTTTTCGATCAGGAGTTTGGCGACCTGGTTAAGGAGTTCGAAGGATTCGGATTTGATGACGGCCTTGCCTGTTTCGAAGAAGACCTGTTCCTTGAGGTTGATCTTGTTGTCTTTGAGTTCGATGAGTGCGTCGGGATCGATTTCCGGCATGGGGGGTGTTTCGACAATGACGATGGGGCATCCGAAGCGATCGACGACACCGCCTTCATCGGGGCAATGGTCATCGCAATCCGGGATGGTGTCGCCGTCTCGATCGAGCGGGCAGCCGAATTCGTCGATACAGCCGACTTTACCGGTGAAGGGGCATCTGTCGAGGTGATCCGGGATGGTGTCGCCATCTGAGTCGATGAAGAGGTTTCGGCATCTTTCGGGAATCTGGCTTCTTGGCGTAAGTTCCGGGTCTGGGCAGGGCTCGACTTCAGTGAGAAATCCGCCGTACTCGTGGCCGAAGCCGAGTCTTCCGCCATTGACCCAATGGAAGCTGAGTCCGAGCAGGACGCGTACGTCGGCAGCACCGATGCTGTTCATCCCGGCGCCGAGGCCTGCGGTCAGGGCGAGTCCTCTGGCCCAGGAGTCTCCCTGGAGGAACCTGTAGCGTGCGGCCAGCTGAGCTTCGAAGGGCCTTTCAGCTTCGTTGAGGGATTTATTTTTTGGATCGACGGTGATTTCGCCGGCCATGTCGACCAGGATATCGAGGTCTTCGATGAAGAGTGGAATGGAGGCAGCGCCGGAGATTAGGATCGATTGTCCCATGGTGTGGCGATAGATGTCTTTGGCCGGCCGGTAGCGATAGCCCAGGTTGAAGGCTATTCTGGCTTTTTTCCAGAAGTTATACTCCAGGGCAGCTGTGATGCCAAAGGTCACGGCTTCGTCGCTGATGAACCGGTTTTTTGTGCCTGTTGGGGTTGATAAGTCGGCGATGAGTGCCAGGCCTACGGGGAACTCGTTAAGGTCGAGGATTTTTCCTTTGACGAGGATGCGCAGGTCGCTCACGCCAGAGGTGCCATTGAGCTCTGAAAGCGGGTATCTGGCTTCTCGGAAATCAGTATTTTGGTGCAAAGCAAAGGGCATAACGACTGAGAGTTCGACATAATTGAACATTGAGAAGCTCAGGAAGAGGTCAAGAAAGGTCTGGTTGGCGATGATCGATTTTTCGGCTTTGGTACTGGACTGTGAGATGGACATGGGGATGTGGGCGTAGTTAAAATAGAAACCGCCCGTGAGCCGCCATTCATCTTCGACCATGGTGCCGAATGTCGTCAGATAGTCGCCGGGCATGGGGGCCGGGCGCCAGTACTGGAGATTGTATTTAGGAACAGGACTTTCGACGATTTCCAGCCCTGTTGACTGTGCATTTGCAAGTCCAGGCACGAGAACAAAACACCACAGTGCCAAACAGCACCACCATTTTTGCCATGTCATATGCATCTTACTCCGTTGAAAATCCATCCCCCCTCATCACCGTTGCCGTTTTTTGTCCTGGTTGCGCACCATGGGCATCACTCGGAAAGGTTTCGAGGCATTTGTGCAGATGGTTCCCTAGCACATCCAGTGTGAACTGCAAGAAGAAGCGCATTTTTGGAGGTATGGAGGGAGGTGCGGCGGATGAAGGGGTGTTTGGGAGACTGAAAATTTGCCCTGTGTGGCGATGTCGAAGAGAGTATTGCATCGGTTCATGGCATTTCTGTTTGGCCGGAGCCATTGCTGGAGTAAGAACGATTTTGATGCGAAAAGTCCCTCGACACAATCGCCGCCGCGAGCCCAAGATTGCGGAGATGGATCGGCAGGGCTGGAAAAGTCTCCTGCGAGTCACGGCTGTTTTTGTGGTTTCCTGTGGGATTGCGGTGGCCTTGCCTTATCTTGGCTATCTGTACTATGTGAGTTTGGAGTCATCTGGAAAGTTTTCGCCGAAGCATGTCAGTATTCGCGGGAATGTGCGTGTCTCGGATGCCGAGATCCTGAAGGCATCTGGATTGATGGAAGAGTCTGTGAATCTCGTGGAGGTAAATCGTTTGAATTTGCGTGCGGGGATTGAGACGCTGCCGTGGGTTAAGGAAGCGCGGGTGGCGATATCGCTGCCTGATGCGGTTGAGATTGAGGTTGTCGAGAGGCAGCCGCTGGGCGTTGTGAATGACAGGCGGCTGGTTATTGTGGATGACAAGGGGGAGTTCATCAAGATTTGGATGCCGAATGATGGCCTGATGACGCCGGTGCTGAGTACGGAGCAGCCGCTGGATGGGAGGCCGGAGGTGATAAAGACGGCCTTTGGGCTGGTGGAGATTGTCGAGCAGATGGGGTATCCTCACCGTGTAGAAGAGGTGCATTACGATGATGCCACGGGGTATACTATTTTCACGACGACGAGCGAAGTCCGTCTGGGCTATGATCGTTTTGAGGAGAGGATTGAGAGGCTGATGGTTGTCGATGCACTTTTGTCGAGTCGTGATATTGTTGCTGCTTACATTCTTCTTGATGCGGAGAATGACCTGGACAGAGTTATCATCAAGCCTTATCCCAAGTCATTGTCGCCGAAGGAAGAGGTGGCAGAGCCCGAACTGCCGGGTTCTGATTCGATGGGCGAACCGAGCGCGATGCCATAACACGGAGAAATGTTCATGAGCGTTAAAACTGGTGATATTCTCGTAGGACTTGACATCGGTACGAGCAAGATATGTGCGGTCATTGGTGAAGTGACGCCCCAGGGACCGAATGTGATTGGTGTGGGTTGTGCGCCATCGAAGGGGATCCAGAAGGGTGCGGTGACGAACATTGAGGCTGCAGCGCAATCCATCCAGCATGCGATAGAGGATGCAGAGGTGGTGGCCGGGTGTGAGATATCGAGTGTTTTGGTATCCATTACCGGGAGTCATATTCAGGGGATTAACTCCAGCGGCGTTGCAGCTGTGAAGTCGTCGGAGGTGGATGAGGACGATGTGGTTCGCGTGCTTGAGAGTGCCAAGGCGGTGGCGATTCCGCCGGACAGGCAGTTTTTGCATGTGCTGGCGCAGGATTATATTCTGGATGGGCAGGAGGGGATTCGGAATCCGCGCGGGATGAGCGGCGTGCGCCTTGAGGCGAAGGTTCATATTGTCACGGGTTCTGTGAGTTGTGCTCAGAATCTTGTCAAATGTGTGAACCGTTGTCAGCTTGAGGTTTCTGATATTGTGTTGTCGTCGCTGGCGGCCAGCGAGGGGGTGCTGACGGAGGACGAGCGGGAGCTTGGGTGTGCGGTTGTCGACATTGGCAGCGGCACGACGGATATTGCGGTGTGGTCAAAGGGGGCGCTTGTTTTCACGGGTGTTCTCGGGATCGGCGGCAACCATCTGACGAGCGATTTGGCGAAGGGTTTACAAACCTCGCTGATGGATGCGGAGCGCTTGAAGGTATTATCGGGCTGCGCCATGACGTCGGCGGTGGGTGTGGATGAGGTGGTGCACATTCCGAGTACGGGTGGCCGGGAGCCGAAGATTTCGCCGCGCCGGGTGTTGTCGGAGATCATTGAGCCGCGGCTTGAGGAGATTTTTGAGCTTGTCAATCGCGAGCTTGAGAAGTCTGGCTATAAGGATTCGATTCCGAGCGGGTTGGTGTT
>WQTY01000029.1 GCA_009786045.1 Pseudomonadota bacterium
CACACAAAAGGCGCGGCGTATCTGCTCCGCAGATAGCCGCGCCCGCCCGCGTATTGCCCGGCTCAGGCGGGCAATAGCGGGCGCCAGACTCAACGACGATAAATCTCGGTTGCCTTCTCGCCCGTCCATTCTCCCCCGCCGACATAGTCGTCGCCATACCCCCATTGTCCGGCCATGTTCAGGCCGTCATCCGAGATGACGAGATAGCCCCTGCCCACGACTTCACGGCGGCCCACCTGAAAATCTCCGGGCTGAGTCCAGCGAAATTTCATGACCCCGCCCACGACTTCTCCCTCAAACTCCCCGCCCGTCCTGAAGGCAAAAGTGCCGCTGACCCTGCCGTCGGCAGTCTGGCGGATGCGCATTTCGCCAAAGTTCGTATACCAGAGCCCAT
This sequence comes from Pseudomonadota bacterium, assembly GCA_009786045.1. Classification (GTDB taxonomy): domain Bacteria; phylum Myxococcota_A; class Bradymonadia; order UBA4248; family UBA4248; genus WQTY01. The sequence goes on from WQTY01000029.1 coordinate 395, forward strand.
CGAACGTCGCCCCGGCCGGCATCGCACGCACCGGAACAGAATACGACGACGCACACGACATCGCGCTCAATCCACATACACTCAGACACATCACCAGAAAAATCATCGCGCGTCTTCTCATCACACATGCTCCCCGCGGTTTTCTGCCGCAAACACGCCCCCGTTTTCGGCGTTCAAGGCCGTTCGCCGGGGACGCACAATGTTGATATTGCGTTTATATCGGTGTCCGGTGTCCGGTGTCCAGTATCTGGTGTCCAGGCTCGGATTAATCTGATAACCGGCAACTGGCAACTGGCAACCGGACACTAACCAAAGCCTTCTCCCTGCATCACTTTGGGATTTTATTTGCGTGATGCAGGGGATTCCTCTATAAGCAGGCGCTCGTCTTTGGGCTTCCTGAGAAACGGAGGACTGGCGAGGTTTGTTTGACTGTAGCGATCGTGAGGCATGTGTGGCATCGAAAGAAGAAGGGATTACCGTCGACGGGACGGTTGTTGAGGCACTAAGAAACGCGATGTTCCGCGTGGAACTCGATAATAAGCACGTCGTATTGGCGCACGTGTCGGGAAAAATGCGCAAGTTTTTCATCAGAATCCTTCCCGGCGACAAGGTCACGGTAGAATTATCACCCTACGATCTGACGCGCGGTCGCATTACGTACCGCGAGCGTTAGTCGCAAAGTGTTGGACGGCGTCGGCTTTGGTGCTGACGTTTTCGTTTTTGGCATGAAATGTGGTTAAGCGATGATATTTGATAAGCTGTTCGGATATTTTTCGAACGATTTAGCCATCGATCTCGGCACCGCAAACACGCTGATTTATGCAAAGGGCCGTGGCATTGTTTTGTGTGAGCCATCGGTCGTGGCCGTTCGCGAGGGCAGCCGAGGCGAGAAGCGTGTGTTGGCAGTTGGCAAAGAGGCGAAAGACATGATTGGCCGAACCCCGGGCGGTATCCAGGCCATTCGTCCCATGAAAGATGGTGTCATCGCCGAATTTGAGGAAACCGAGGCCATGCTGCGGTATTTCATCGAAAAGGCTCACAACCGCAGGATGTTTGTTCATCCGCGCATCATCATCTGTGTGCCGTCGACGAGCACGGGTACAGAGAGGCGCACCATTCGGGAGAGTGCCGAAAACGCCGGCGCGCGCGAGGTATTCCTCATCAACGAACCCATGGCGGCTGCCATCGGTGCCGAGCTTCCCATCACGCAGCCCTCCGGCAACATGATCGTCGACATCGGCGGGGGAACCACCGAGGTCGCTGTCATCAGCATGGCTGGCATCGTCTACTCGAATTCCGTCAAAGTCGGCGGCGATAAAATGGACAGCGCCATCATGATGCACATGAAGTCAAAGTACAATCTCCTCATCGGAGAACGTACGGCCGAACAGATCAAGTGCGCTATCGGCATGGCCTACCCCAGCGACGAAAGCCTCACCATGGCCATCAAGGGGCGCGATCAGACCGCAGGCCTGCCTCGCTCTCAGGAAATCAACAGCGACGAAATCCGCGATGCGCTCTCGGATCCTATTCGCGAAATCCTGCAGGGAATCCGCACCGCACTTGAGCAGACCCCGCCAGAACTTTCGGCAGACATCGTCGATAAGGGCATCGTCCTTTCTGGCGGCGGCGCTCTGCTGCGAAACCTCGACATCCTCATCCGGGAAGAAATGGGGCTTCCCGTAGTCGTTGCCGATGATCCCCTGAGCTGCGTGGTGATGGGCTGCGGAAAAGCGCTCGATCAAATCGATCTCCTGCACGAAGTGCTCAGCAGCGATTAGCCCTATGCAGGAGCTTCTCAAACGCTACCAGACCGTTGCTGTCATCCTGGGTTGCCTCACCCTCCCCCTGTTGTTGCTCATCTTCGGAAAAGGAAACAGGCAACAGCCTTTTGCCGCAGAACGCCCCGTCGTGACAGCCATCGGGAAAATCCAGAACAAAAACGACTATCTCGTCGGGAATGCCGCCAATTTTTGGGAGAACTACATCGACCTCGTCCATACAAGGCGGGAAAATGCTGCCCTGCGGCAGGAAAATGCTCGCCTGCGGGAAGAAAATATCGGCCTGCAGGGCATCCTGCAACAAAATGCACGGCTCACCAGGCTCGTTGGCTTCAAACAAAGCCATCCCCTCTACCAGCTCGAACCCGCCCGCGTCATTGCTGCCGATATCTCTCCCTTTTTTCGCGTCCTGCGCATCCGGATTGAGGCGCAAACGGATGACATTCGACCTGAAATGCCCGTCGTTTCAGCAGAAGGCGTCGTTGGGCGGATTGAAAAAGTCAACGGCAGATTCTGTGATGTCATGCTTACGGTCGATCCGAGGTCCAAAATCGACATTCTGACGCAGATGAACCGTTCCCGGGGCATACTGACCGGCACCGGCGACGATCGCCGCTATGAGGCCAGGATTGCCTACCTGCTCCGGCGAGACGAAGTCGAAGAAGGTGAGATCGTCGTGACCAGCGGGCGCGCCGGCATGTTCCCCAAAGAACTCCCCGTGGGAAGAATCACCGCCATTGATACCAAATCCTTTGGTCTGTACCAAACTGTGACTGTCGAACCCCTCGTCGACTTCTCTCGCCTGGAAGAAGTCTATATCATCACTGGCATCTACGATACTGCGCCGCCGGCGAAATGAGCCTCCATCATGCATCGAGCCATACTCAATGCGGCCTGTGCCATCCTGCTGCTCATCATTCAATCGAATGTTGTCTTCGCATTTGGTCCTGCATTTGAGCCTCAGCATGCCGTCATTGCCGCTGTCTACGCTGCCATCTATGCTGTTCCGATGATGCCTGCCACCATTTCCATTCTCATCGTTGCGATGCTGTATGACCAAAGCGCCTCTGGGCCACCCGGCCTGTATGCTCTGGTGATCATGGCTGTGTTTCTGATCATCCGCTGGATGAACACCCGCTTCAGAGCTCAGCATATTGTCCTCATCATATTCTATGCCATACTGGCCTGTTGCATGGCTTTTGTGGCGATGGTCGCGGGCTATGCGCTCTACTATCCCGATTCGATGATCCCCGAGCTGGCCATGCGGGAGGGTTGGCGCCACATCCTGGCCACAGCCCTTTTTATGCCCATCACCGCATGGTTCATCGAAGTGCTCTCGCGCCTCTGGCTGAAACGACGAAACACCGGGCTGTCCTAAATGAAAAGCTTGCCCTTCTATGCCCTGATTCTGCTCTGCCTCCTGACCAGCTGGGTGGGGGGCATCAGCGACTGGCCCCAAAGCCTGGGTGTGGTTCTTTTGGTGAGTGTCGGTTTTTTCTGTGAACGCCGGGGTATCGTCCATCACAAACTCAACCTTAGCCTGGCGCTGCTGCTGTGGGCAGCACTGACGGGTTATAGCCTGCTCAAGGGTGGTGGCCCGCAGACCTGGATCCTGAGCTTCAGCCTCAACATCATTTTAACGCTCCTTGGCTACAGGGCGCTGTCCCATCGCCGCTTCCCCGAGCGCATGCAGGTGGTGCTTCTCTCTCTTCTGCCGCTGGCTGTCATCGGTTTTGTCTTCGAAGCGACCATCTATCTGCCCCTCCTGTTCGCCTACTTTGTCGTCGTGTTCTGGTTCATGAGTGTCCAGTCCGTGTGTGCGCCCACCACAGGCAGTCTCGCGGTTATCGTGGGCGAGGGGCAGGTGTGGGACGAAGGTGGCGTGTCGCATCCTCCACAGCATACTTTCTGGCGATCTGCCATTGGCATCGCGCTTATTGTCTTTCTTGCCAGCAGTGCGCTCTTTCTGGGCCTTCCCCGCATGGGCCGCAGCGCCCACACCCCCGTTGGCCAGGGCGGGCAACCTCAGGGCATGTTTCCAGATGTCTCGCTCGACAGAACCGGCGACATTGACCTGCCCCAAACCCTCCTGTTTACTGCCAATATCCCCCCCCGCGATGGCGGCATCTACTGGCGCATTGAGGTACAGGAAGCCTTCGATGGTGTCAGATGGCGTTCCACAAGGCCCGGGCAGGACAAAACGCCCCCTCCCAAAGATGCCAGGCTGACAACCCATCGCGTTGAATTCGTCCGCGACTGGCGCGACTGGCGTGTTCCAACCCCAGCCAACACACATGCCGTGCGCTGGGTGCCAGAACCTGGCGGTGATGTTGCAGAGCTGCTCACCCCAGACCTCGCACCGCAATTCTATGTTACGGCTGCACATGTCTGGCATCGCTGGGGCTGGAGGCGAGGCGTCCCGCTCATCGCTTATGACATGGACATCGCAGACAAACCCGTGCGCGAAGTATATATGAACTTCGATGCTTCCCTCATTTGGCCGGGGCCACGTGCCCACCAAACCCATCCTGAACTGGTCGAATTTGCCCAGCGCATCACAGAGGGCGCCCAAACAAACCGCCAAAGAGCAGCGCTCGTCCAGAACTATCTGCAGGAAAACTACCGCTACAGCCTCTCACGGCCGGAGCGGCAGGGATCTGCCGTCGAAGATTTCCTCTTTCTGCAGCGCTTTGGACATTGCGAGGTTTTTTCCACGACCATGGCCGTTCTGCTGGCGCAACTCGATGTCCCCGTGCGTAATGTTGCCGGCTTTCTGTCGACCGAATTCCGGGACGGCAAAAATTACGTCCGTGCCGCACACGCTCACAGCTGGGTCGAAGTCTACGACACACAGCAACAACTGTGGATCGTGCACGACCCCACGCCACCAGGCAGCCAGTCGTTCGAAGTCGGCTGGTGGATCCGGATCGACGACTGGTTCTCAGGCTACAGGGCACGCACCCTGTACACATGGATAAAACGGCATACCACCACGCTGGCTGCCCTGGCAGGTCTCCTCGTGACGCTCCTCGCTCTGCGAAGGGGGCTGCGGCTCATAAGCAGCATGCGCGCAAAACAGGCGCGACTTGCCATTCTCATCTCCGTCGCAGCAGCCATCGTCACCCTCCTGCTGGCAAACCTCGGCAATATCCTCACCGGCATGGGCATCCTTGCCCTGGCAGGTTTTGTGCTCGTTACAGCCATGGCCGCCAGATACTGGATAAACAAACCCGCCAAACGACACTGGATCGACGCCTTCCGTCAATTGCAGGCCCTCTGCCTGCAGCACCCCTCCACCCAATGCTACGCCTCTGCTTCGCTCGAAACACTCTGGAACACACAGTATCCGCCCGAATTGTCCGGGCTGCGCGATTTTAACCTGGCCTACATCCGGCAGCGCTACGCCGAACCATTTCTCCCGGCAACAACCTGGCGGCAACGCGCACAAAACGCCCGGCATCTGGCTTTGGCCTTTAAAAACGCCCAGATCGCCATCCTTCAGCATCAACACGCCAAACACAAGGACACACCACAATGACAATCCATCACCTCCCCTGGCGGATCGCGCTGCTGACTCTCGTGTTTTGGGCCGCTGCCATCGGCTGCGCTTCGGCACCCGCCCCGACCACCCCGCCCGTCGTCGCCAAAACCCACAACAAACAGGAAAGCACCCAGGTGTCTCAAAAACGGGACCCCACCAAAATCTACGGCAACAAGGCACTCGACGAGGCCTATGCGCGCTGGGCAAAAGCAAAGTTTCCAAGACACCCGCAAAGCTCAAGCTATGAACTGGACGGCAAAGCCAGCTGGTATGGCCCCGGGCTAAACGGCAACAAAACGGCCAACGGCGAAGTCTACGACATGTATGGCATGTCGGCTGCGCACAAAAAACTCCCCTTCGGCACCATCGTCATGGTCACCAACAAAAAAAACGACAAAAGCGTCGTCGTCCGCATCAACGATCGCGGCCCATTCATCCGCGGACGCATCATCGACCTGTCCTACGGCGCCGCCCACCTCATCGACATGATACAGGCAGGCGTCGTCGACGTCCGCGTCGATATCATCGAACTCGGAACGCCGAAAAAAAAATAGGTGTAATGTTCGCAGAGAACGGGCGACCAGGGACGGTCGCCCCTACATTTTTGCTCCTGCGGTTTTTGGTGGGGGCAACGCCCCCTACGCCGCTATTGCCGCATGCGGCAATACGCGGCTACCCCCTGTGCGGGGCTCAATCGCCGCCCCGCAACGCCCGGCTTTTTTGTGGGGGAGCATTGCTCCCCCATACCCCCTGCGATGCTGCACATCGCTTGTGGGAAGAGGGCAAAGTGCTATTGTTTTGGGCAACACACCGATGCCTTGCGAACGGAAGGGTGTAGGGGCAGACCTGCGTGTCTGCCCTCTATGTTTGGGGTTCGTCCTGGCTTTGTGGGTGGAGATTGGCTTCAAGGAAAAGAGTTTTTCTATGGAAGTACATAAAACAAGTCATAAGGACAGTTAGCAGCAGGAGTGAGACAATGCCGCCGGATGGCGTAAAACCTATGGTAGCAAGCAAGGTGAGTTTGCCTTTAGAAAGAAAGACAAATAAAATAAAAAAGTTGATGGCGTTAAGCGCCACCAATAGATTGAGAGCCTCTGTGGGAATGCAGTACTGGTACCTCATGATATCCATGCTCTCCAGGTGGGCGGCGGTATCCATATGTACCGAATGTCCGTCTAACTCGACACCGCCGATGGTACGTATGGCATGAACGAGCTGGTCGAGGTCTTTGACCCGTTGATTTGGATAAGGCGACACCATGACTTCGAGCAACTCTACAAGCCACTGGGGCGTTTCTTTGGGGAGATGAGGCTTAAACCGAAGCCGCATGGAGCACGGAAAAGATGAGATGCGCTTTTTGTGATCTTTTCTCCATCGCTTTCGGATGGCACTGACAAGGGCTGTGAAGGGCTTTCGCAACAGGGTTAGGAAAGGTCGTTTTGTCTTTTTTGGGGCAACGATGGCGGCACTTTCCAACATCTGTATCTTGTAGGGGGCGATGCCCGTGAGCAGGTGAATGAGCGTGGCCCCCAGTCCGTAGATGTCGGAATCCGGGGTAGAGGTGCCCATGCATTGCTCAGGCGCCATGTAACCGGCCGTGCCTGCGAACGTCGATCCGCCTGTGCGTCGCTCGCTGAACATGGCCGCGCCGAAGTCGATCAGATAGATGTCACCTTGGGGCGTCATCATGATGTTCGATGGCTTGATGTCGCGGTGTACGATTGGCGGAGAATAGGTTCTGAGTTTTTCGAGGATTGGGATAATGGCAAGCGCAATGGCGATCACCGCCTGGGTGGAAAATGTCTCGCCCCTGTCGAGCCTGGCCTGAAGCGATTCACCCGGAATGAAATCCTGGACGAGAAAATAGTAAGGCTCTGAGCTGGCGGTGGCGTCGATGGCATCAATATAACGCGGCGTGCCTTCGATTTGCATCGACTTAAGCAGCGTTATCTCGCGCATGAAGAGATCAGAAGCTTTCCAGTCGGCGATTTCGCGAAATGACAGTGCCTTGATGGCGACAGTCTTGTCCGTGTTAAGATCACGCGCTTCGTAGACCGTTCCCTGTGCGCCGCGCCCGATGGTGTGCAGGATTCGGTATCGATTGGCCAGTTCTGAATGAGCTCGCAGGGCTTCGATTCTCGGGCTGACTTCTTCGAGCCCGATGAACTTTTCGTAGAATGAAGAGGACCCAGGCCTTTTAGAAGGGATATCAGAAAGTAGTTGCTTACGCTTGCGAGCTGGTTTTGCTTTGTGAGCCATGTAGCTTTAACTTTATGCAGCAAAAAATATATTTTGGCATGCTTCGGTAAGCACCTCTATTGAGAATAACATACAAAAATCGTTTCCATCCATATTTTTAATTGTTCAGCCCCGCTGGGGCTGATTTAGAGAGAGACTCTGATCCGCCGGTTGCGTTCGCGTTGCTCACTCCACCGACGGTTATTGACATTTCGCACCTCCGGTGCTCTGGCAACAGATGCGAACGAGATTTGCATTTTCGATAAATATCAGCATCTAATGACATTTTGTGTGTCTGTAGAAAATATCCTACCATCATTCTTGAAAGGGAAAACACTGCTTCCTGGAATCTGCACCATTTCGACGCCGCGGCCCTGCCATCAGTGATAAGGCGAGTGCGATAGTGGCGCAGGGGGCGCTGCCCCCCCCAAAAATGCCCACATGTAGGCCTATCGCTAGGCCCCCCTTAAAATAAAAGGCAACATTTCGTATATGATGGACGAAAAATCGTCACAGGGGCAAGAAAATTTCCATTCGCAGGCAAAAAATGCAGGGACGACCGTCCCTGAATCGCCCGCTGATATGACCGTCCCTGGTTATCCGAAGTTCCCCCCCTAGTTATCCGAAGTTCCCCCGAATTTTTTGTCGTCTGGGCAAGGCGTGTTAGAAGGCGGGCAGGGCACACATGCGCGGCGGTGTGGTCTGCGATGATTTTTGACAAGCCGCCAGGCTGGAAAGCGACATGATGAAGGCAAGGATGCGATTTCGATGGATTCCAATTTTGTTGGCTTTGGGTGCCAGCACAGGCGTGTCCGCCCAGGATGGGCCGCAGTTTCGTACCATAGACGGACGGCAGGCGGTGGTTTCCAATACGCCGGCAACGCAGGCGCTGAAGGCCGATGTCGTGCCTGGCGGCGGTGCGGTGGCAGGGGCTGAGGTGGCTGGTGCAGACGCCGGCGCGGTGGCTATTGGCGAGAAGGGGCAGAAATCTCTGCCCGTCTCGGATATCACGTTGCCGGCGCCGCGTATGGCTTCTAAGGAGAAAAAGGCCGAGCTTGCCGCGGCGGTTTCCCGCATTCTCAAAGATGGTGCGATGGTGCGCACGACTGTGGGCATTCAAATCATCGACATGGATTCGGGCGAGATGCTCTATGAAAAGGACCCCGACAAAGCGCTCAAACCTGCCTCTAACATGAAGCTTTTGACGACGGCTGCGGCGCTGTATATCCTGGGCGCCGACCATCAGTTCGAGACGCTCGTTTATGCCGAGGGGAAAATTGAAAAAGGCGTGCTCCGGGGCGATTTGCATATGCACATCGGGCATGATTTCACCTGGTCGACGCGATTTTACGAATCCGGCGATACGCCGATGGCTGGATTGATTCAACAAATTCGGAAGCTTGGCATCAAGTCTGTTACCGGCAAGGTCATCGTGAGCGGGCACGTCGTCTATGGCGGCGAGGCAACGGGCACCCTCTCGACGGCCGCGCACCTTCAAAAGGCTGGCCAGCGCTTTTCGACGCTTTTGCGAAACCAGCAGATTACCCATGGCGGACTGGCCGTCCGGCAAACCGCCAAACCCAGCGGTGAAGTCATTGCCAAGTGGCGATCGCCCGTGCTTTCCGAAGCCATTGTGCCCATCAATCGGGCCAGCCATAATGAGTACTCGGATTTGCTGCTCATTGCACTGGGCTGGCATCATTCCAAGAAAAACACCTACGAGGCCGGTTCAAAAGCCATCATGGAATGGCTCAAAACGATGGATTTGCCGACCAAGGGGATTGTCATTGCCGATGGATCAGGGCTGTCCCACGACAATCGCCTCAGTGCCACCTTTCTCAATGCACTGACCCTGCGCATGCTCCGCTCGCCCTATGCGCGAGAGTGGGCAGCCTCCATGTCGATAGCCGGTTTTGACGGCACCTACGGCGGCCGCCTCGCCACCAACGACGCCAAGGGCAGAGTTTATGCGAAATCCGGCACCCTGCGCGATGTGATTTCCGGGTCGGGTTTTTTCGTGAATGCACAAGACGGCCGCACCTACGCATTTTCGATCATCGTCAACGACATGCGCCAGAAGAAAAACACGCGGCTCGCCATTGATCGGATCGTGCGCGTTTTTCTCAATGACAACTACGGCGTTTCGCGTCCCGAGGTGCCGATGATGGCCTCATTCCGGCGCGAGGCAGACGGGCGAGTCATGGCCAGGTGGGAAGCCGTCGCGGGGGCTGTGGGTTATCGGGTGTATCGGTCTGAGGATGGGCATGTCTGGGAAAAGTGCGCGGAGACAAAGGACACGGCTCTTGTCATGCCCAATGCGCCTGCACATATCCGCCTTACGGCCGTTTCCGATAAAGGCGGCGAAAGCAATACATCGCTGGTGTTCAGCTACCGTCCGGGCGAAAAACGCATGACGATAGTCGATCAGGCCAGATGCCGGGCCGACAGTTCGATGCGTCCAACCAATCATATCTTCACCCACGAACGCCCCCTGGCGTCTGTGGTGCCAAACGACTGGGGCGTCGAGACCGTCCGGTATGCCGCCGACCTGCCCAATGCAGACGGCTATCTGTGGCATGATGTGGCATGTGGCGGACGCCTGGCCATCGACGAATCGGCGCTCTCCTCGGTCGTCGCCAAAGATGTGCCCATTCTGGTCAACCTCGTCGATGCCCACCAGGTCAGTCTGCCCAATGAGTGCGCCCCCAAAGAGGGCAAAATCCTGGGTTGCTTCAAGGATCCTGTCATTTCGATGGATCGGCGCCTCGGCGACGAACGCCAGGAAAATCAACGCCTGAAAAAAGCCGCCGGCTCGGGCTCCTCGCGCCCGACACAGGTCGCCCTCTGGAAAGGCGCCAGCACCTGCCTGACGATGGCGGGCATGCCCGTGGCTGCTTGCGAGAAATCCGGCGAGCAAAAGGCGTACGTGCTGACAGGCGTCGACCTGCAAGCCCTCGATAGTCAGAAAACATCGGACGCCGTCTGGAAAATGCTGATGAATCCCTGATTTTTGGCCGCAGCAGAACGGGCGACCAGGGACGGTCGCCCCTACAAAAATTGCCCCCATTTGGCAATTTTTTCGTCTGTTGGGGGCAACGCCCCCTGCGCCGCTATCGGCCGTGGCCGATACGCGACTACCCCCTTTGCGGGGCCTCAATCGCCGGCCCCGCAACGCCCCGCTTTTTTAGTTTTTTTGTGGGGGAGCATTGCTCCCCCACACCCCCTGCAATGCTACGCATTGCTTGTGGGTGAAGTGGCAAAGCGCATCGTTTGTGGCCAAAATAGTTGGGAGGGCAGAAAACTGCAAACATGTGGGGAGATGTTTTCACTGGGAGTGCGGGCATTTTGCCCGCTCCGGGGGATTTGCCTCGATCTTTAAAACGCGCTTGCTAACTCTGTTGAATTGTGTTAAAATTCTTCGGGATTTTTGGCATTTTAAATGTCTTGTCAACCCTTAAACAATGGATGTACGTGATGCGATGGAACAGAACAGAACAGAACAGAACAGAACAGAACAGAACAGAACAGAACAGAACAGAACAGAACAGAACAGAACAGAACAGAACAGAACAGAACAGAACAG
>WQTY01000030.1 GCA_009786045.1 Pseudomonadota bacterium
TAGCGGCGCAGGGGGCGCGGCCCCCACGAAAGATGCTTCTCCCGAGATTTATCCGGCTGAGCGTGTATCTTGTGGCAGCCGTTGGTCGTCTGGCAGCAGCTCTGCGCGCCTGAGATAACGTATCACGCGCTGGATCTGTCTGTCTTCTTCGCGGATCAGGAGGCCGAGGGCGGCTTCCTGCGAAAGCGGTTCGATGGCATCCAGGCGAACGTACTTCTCTTCTCTGTCCAGGTCATCGCATAGGACCAGGATGTGTTTTGCACAGGGGCAGCTGGTCAGTGTCAGCTGAAGCAGCTCCAGTGCCTGTGCCCTGGTCGATGACCGCGACGCTGCCAGAGATTTGTAGACGGTGTCGATGACGCGCCGGTTGTACAGGATCATGAGAGCCTTAAAGAGACGGTGAATCGTTCCATCGTAGATGTTCTGAAAATCGCCCTCAATGCGTGCAAATATGTCGCAGGTGCTGGATTCATCCGCACGCTCATAATCCTCAAGCGATTGCATCCAGACGATGAGTGCCTGGGCCAGGCGTGCCTCGCGCGAGACGAGTTCGAATCCATGGCGAAGGATAATGGCGCTTGTGCTTGGGTCAATCTGGGACTGGCTCAGGATGTAGTCCATCGTCGCATCGCGGACAACGCCTGAGCCGTCCAGAAGCTGCTCTGGTTCCGGGCTGGATTTGCTTTCATCGTTTTCCTGCCAGTGCTCGCAAAAAAACTGGCGAGCAGCACCATGGTTGTCTTCAGCATGTGAGGATGCACCGAGTTGTTCCAGGAGGTGATTGGCGGAGTAGCGATTGAGGTTGCGCACAAAGAACAGCGTGATGGCGATGACCGGCAGCAAAAGAAGCGGCGTATATTGCGGATCCAGAATGGGGGCCGTCGCATTGAGCAGGAGGCCTGCAAACATGCCGCCGAGCGGATTCATGACGCCCTTAAAAATGACCTTTGCGCGGTTTCGCAGAAGCCGGGGCAGGGGCGATATGGCAATCTCGCGTGCTGCATCCTGGATGGTGAAACGAAGGGCAACGTCTGTAAAGCGTATCGCAATGATGAACGCCGCGCTGTAGACGAAGACAAAGGGCACCGTAAACAGGAGCAGGATGACAGGCGTGATGGCGAAAAGCGTCCGCGTTCTGAAACGCGTCAGGAACTGGGATAAAAGCGTGAGCTGAACAATCAGGTTAAATAAGTTTGAGATGGCATTGAAGTGGCCATAGAACATGGCAATGCCGTCTTGATCGTAGTTGGTCTGGAGATAATACTTGAGTGTGAAATCGATGACATTGGTGGCGATTGCTGTAAGGAAGAAAACGATCGACAGGCTCTTTAGAAGCGGCGACTTGGCAATGTCATTGATGGCTGAGATGAAGTCTTGCCGGAGGCTCTGGCGAGTCTCCCCGGAACCGGAAAACGACATGTGCGTTTTTTCTGATCGCCGATACCGATGCAGGAGCAGGACAGGCAGCGCCATCAGGAGGAAGACACTGGCATCACTCACGGACAGCGCCAGGATTCCGAACTTTTCTATCAGAGGCGGTATCAGAAAACCCGCCGCGATGCCGCCGCAGGTTGAAGCCGCACACACAAGATGGAACAGCCGCCGGCCCTGCCGTGCGTTGAAGGCATCACCGATGGCATTCCACACGATGATGTTGGCCAGCGCCGGCGCCGTGGTGAGAAATGTGGCATAGGTGAGCACCGCCGTGTGCGATGTACGGTCTATGGACTCAAAAAGGAGCACCGCAACGCCAAACAACACCAAAATCGAGGCATTGAGAATGACGGCGGAAACCGCGCGGATAAGCCGGAAATACACCAGCGAAACCGCCATGAGTGCAAAGCTTGACAGAATAAAGAAGTTGGCAACATTGATGGCCGGCCGTGCCGACAGCAATACCGCATCACTCAGGGTCCGGCCCAAAACGACACTGGCAATCGATAAAAAAGTGCCGAGCGCCGCCATGAGGAGCGGAAAGAATTCGCCGTGGCGAATGTTGAAAAACTTAGACTCTCGAATCACCGAAAACCAGCCAAAAAACAAAAACGCAGCCTGATTACGCCCAAAGGGCGCGATCAGGCCGCGCACTTACAGAATAGTGCCGCTTAATTTAGAAACGCGCTTGTGCAAAGATGCCTACCCCAACAACATTCGGATCGCGCATATAGTACTCGGCTGTGAAGTTGACCGGATCTTTCCTGCGCCCAAGCTGATTCCGATCATAGTTATAGTTTACTTCGCCAATCAAGCTCAGCATGTCTGACAAATCCCAGCGAAGCGTGAACCGGATAGAGTAGAGCTCTTTCGGCTGGGCACCATCGGGGAATGCAATGATTGTGCTGGAATCCAGAATGGCGACTGTCTGCTGTCCGCTTACCAGATCGGTGGGATTTGGTGTCTCACTGATGCGTCCGCGATAGGAGGCAGGCTTTTGAATCCCAAACATAAGAGAAGGCAATAAGTTGGCTGACTCAATCCAGTACTCGCCCTTGACCGCAAAGAGAATCTCGGGTGTCGAGGAGGCACCATTGGGGAGCGCATAGAAGGGATCCAAACCAGGCACATTAAAGAGGATAAAATACAGATCGCGATAAACCAGGTCGATGTTGACAGCAAACTTGCCGATAAAGAGATCCGAGCGAATCGCACCTGCAAAGGCATCAATGCGCTTGGTAGATCCCAGGTTGTCGAAATCCGCCAGCGTTTGTGTCAGCCAGTTGCCCTCGATAGAGGCTCGCCATGTGAAGTTTTCGTAATTCTTGGGCTTGCGCAGGAAGAAGTGTGATGCCTCGAAACCGCTGTCTCTGTTGCGATACAGACGGTAGTCGATCGACGCCTCCGGGGCGAAGCCTTCAGAAAATGCACTCAAACGGGCTGAAATACCGCCAGACACCACGGGTTTGCCCTGAACACCCTGCTTGGGGTTAACGCCGGCATCGAATATGGCACCATTGGTTTCGACGCCGAACATATTACCGATGTAGCCCAGGCCAAAAATCCCGCCCCAAAAGGCACCGAGCTCGCGATTTCTAACGTCATTGCTGTCTTCTGTGAGAATAATCTGACGCGTTGTCTTGGCGCCCGCGAGGGCATAGAAACCATCCCAGTCAAACCGAAGTCTCAGACCCGGTGTGGCAAACTGTGCCTTTTGCTGGGTATAGATCTTATTGCCTGCCCAGGACAGGTCATAGGTGTAGCCGGCCCGGAACCGGTCCGCATTGGTCGGGAAAAATGTCAGCTCAAGCTGACGGTCAGAATCCAGCGTGTGTCCAGACCTTTCATCCACGACGACATCCGTGAACGAATAACGGATGCGCAGATATGAGCCGGCATCGCGCAGGCGGATATCGCCGGCGCTAAAGCCCGTCTCGGGAGAAGTCAGGACGCCGAGGCGGGCAACAAAGGCTGCATCGGTTGTCAGATTTTTGATGAATCCGGGCATCTCCTTATACAGTACGAGATGCGTCAATGTCTCATCGCCCTGATCCTGGCTGTTGAGGTTGCGAAACGGGAAGAAAATTCCCTGCCGCGCGCCGAAGTCAATCTGAGGGCTGTTGATCAAAGATTCGCCAGGACCGGACAGGAGATTGTCGTCACTGAAAATAAAGCTGATACGCGTGTCGACGAAATCACCTGCCATGGCTGCCGGAGCGAAAAGAAGCAGCGCCGCAAGACAAGCGAAAAAAGTTCGAATGCTGTTGGCCTTGACATGACAATACTGCGAGATTCTCGATTGCATGAATGCATCTCCTAAAATTGTGTGTGGGAGACTCCACCAAAAATATCTGGCTAAAAAATTCGAAAGACTACTGTGCCATAAACTTCAAGGTACCTAAGGCAAACCATGCAACCGCCTGAATGCTTCTTCGGATTGGCTGTTAAACTCAGTGTTCATGATCAGATCCGTCGAGAAACGAGGCTCAATAATCGTCATGATGAATCTCACTTTGGCAGCATCACACTCGGCCGTTCCACTGCATGTGGGAAGAACCTGCCTGAGATTGCCTGTGACGCGTCTGAGCCTGCGCTCTGGACAGTGAATTTCCGGCCGCCCTTCGGGGGATGTCGAGGTTATGCAACCCTTGGTAATGTCGAAGTTTGCAACAATGGATGAGCTGGCAACCGATATCTCTCCGAAACCGTCTATTGTCCAGGCACGCCACTGGTCATAGCTCTCCAGGCTGGAGAGTTCTGTGCAGGTGGGATTGTTGTTGCAGTTCGTTCGGCAATTTGCCTCGTCTGTACCCGAATCGATCCTGCCATTGCCATTGTCGTCGCAGTTGATGAAGTACGAAGAAAGACGCACGTTTTCGACGGTGACGATAGATGCTTCCATGGCTTCGAGGGCGGCGACGTTGGCGGGCTGGAGGTGTCGATAGTTGAGAATAAGCGGCTCTGGCGAAGGGATTTTTCCAAACTTGAGCCTTTCTTCCCTCGAAAGTGGATAATCGAAGTATCTGCCGGAGCAATCGACGAGCGCGGCCATGGCCAGGAGCTCTTCGTCTGTACAGGGGCGCGTCTGGCCGGTGTTTTTATCGATGCAGCTGCCAACACCCTGATCGCCGTCCTCGGGCGCCGGATCAAGGTCTTCTGCCGTTGAACGTGTCTTGTTCTGAATGCCCCATGAAGGGAACTGCAACTGCGTCATCCCGGTAAATTCGGCAATGCCGCCAGCGAGATCGCAAATTCTGTCCCCAATCTCAACGCGGCCAGGCTGTGAGAAGGTAAAGACGAAGATCGAGTTGTAGCCCCTGTCGGCAAGATCCGTGACGTAGAAACCCGTCGAGACGACATTGGTCACGACCAGGTCACGGCCCTTGTAACCATGAAGCGAGGCATAGTCTCCCAGAAGCGGCGTCTGACCTGCGGGCGCGTCGGGATTGTACTGGATCATCCGGATCGTCTGTGGATCAAAGACAAGCTCTCTGCTCACACCTGTCGCCAGTGAAGCCCTTCGTTCTTCCGTATCAATGATGTCTTCAACCCAAACGCGTGTCTTGCCGTGCGAAAACCGCACACCCGTTTCGACACCCCTTTGCAGCGTGACAGGGTTGCCGAATTCATCAAAGTCCCAGGTTCCAAGCATGCCGTTGATAAAGTTAACCTTTGAAGTCTGTACCCTTCCTGGCACAATGTTCAATGCGGCCTGGCCATTGAACGCCGGAAAATAATCGCCATTCACATCGACGGCATAGGCGCCTACTTCGATGGTGTAACATACCTGGCCCGCCTCGCATTGCCCGGCATAGGCGAATTTCGTTGGGAACGCCAAAGGCGATTGCACCGAGCCGAAATCGTCGTTCTTAACCTTGACCTGAATCTTGAATGACTTGATGCCTTCAAAATGTTTCGATGTATGCTCGACACAGCCTGACACCAATACCCCCATACAGGCGGCAAGGACTGTGCAGGCAATCTGGGAACGTCGTCTGGTTTTCATCATCCTACCTCCTCCCAGTCCTAGTAACACGCATCATAGCCGGCATTCTGGAGTGCTTCCATGATGGCCGGACCATTGTCGAAGCTGTCAATGACCCCTATACCGCTCTCGAAATTCTCGTTGCGGGGTCGTATCGGAACCTGGCGGCCATCTGTGCTTGCGATGAAACATGCTATCTCCGTGCACAACTTTTCGGCCCTCACAAGCGCATTCTCCGCACAGCTGTCGTATTCGCTGACGGCACTGAGCGAAGCACACTGCGGCACACTGTCAATATGGCGTGCCAGACAACGCGTGTAGTCACTCTCCTGTGCCGCGCCGGCACACCGGCGCTCTTCTTCCTCACGGAGGATATAGCAGACCTGGATGTCTCTCGAATAATAACGCTCGTTGCAGCTGCTGTAATGTGCTGCCAGACAGCGTTCATGGTCAGTCGTCTTGTTTAAGGCGACACACACACCGCCCGCATTGTTTACTGTATTTCTGTCCAGGCAAATTTCCTGCTCGCTGTAACGGTACATGGATTTGCACCATCGCAGCTCATAGGCGTAAACATCTTGTCTGCATGTGATGAGCCGCCTGCATCTGCCCAAAAATTTCGGATCGAAATTTTCACCCAGCTCTTCCCGGCATCGCTCATAACAGGAGGGCTGCTTTTCGATGCCGTCGATCGAAACAGTGCGCAGCTCCACGCCCGTATCTTGTTGCGTGGTGTTGTACTTGAGTGTCGTAAAGCCCGACCCGCCATGCGCCATATAATTGTTCGTGGCGAATCTGTAGAACCACTGTGGCTGCAACTTCTCAATGCAGGCCTTGTAGGGGCCGCCCTTGCTGTCCACGATGGTTTCGCAGGATGAAATGCCATCTTTGCTGAAGGCACAATCTGCATCTGTTTCGCATGCACCGCGCACAAACTTGATGTCTTTGGCGAAATGAACGCTGGTGTGGTCAACTTCGTAAATCGGATCACCATTATCATTGGTGTCCACTTGTCTGAAACAATAGTCTGGCGTGGGTTTTTTGTTGCACAGACGTTTGAATGCATCCATGCGATATTGGAATTCAAACAGGAACCCTTCGCTCAGGTAGTCATCCACGACGCGTTTGGCTGTGTGGCAGTCCAGGGCATAGCGTATGCCGGAGACCTGAAGCTGGCTCTGACAGCCGCGATTCATCGACCGGTACGTGTTGAAGTCCAGCAAAGCCCAAACCTCGCTCCCGGAGAGCGTCAGCGTCGCAACCGTGTTGGGGAAGGGGAAGACATTGTAGAGCTGATCGTTGGTCACGGGCCCCTGATGAATGTCTGTTCGAATGCCCAGCGTGTTTGTTGCGCCAAAGTCGGCTTCGACGCGCTGTCGGAATACCATGTTATCCGTGAGGAAGTTGCCCAGGGGCGAGTCGTTGCCCCCCGAACCAAAGCGGCGGAGTGTCTGAGGCGCATACCCGATGACCCTGCGCAGGTCGAGACGCCTTGCAATCTCGCGCTCATAGGGCGCAACCAGGAAAGACAGGTCAGCATCTTCCACAAGCGTCGAGTCGATCGGGACAGCCCTGTAGGTGTGGCTCACCAGTGTCAGATCCCAGGGGCGCTTTGCCTCGGTCGGATAAAACTCCGGCCGGACAGTATAGTCAGGGTAAAAAATACCATCAAAGTGGCCAACATACTTCATAAACGCGCCGGAATGCACCAAAGGCACCATCTTGGGCTCGCTTTCGCCCAATGCATTGATCGTGGCATCCGGGATATTCTTCGGGGGATTGAGCACCACGTGCAAATGCCCGCCAAAGACGACGTCAAGTCCCGTTGTTTTGCGAATCAAAGTCTCGTCTTCACCCAGGCCAAGGTGCGTTACCATCGTGATAACGTTGACGTCCTCCTTGAGAACATCAATGAAACTCTGGACGACCTGGATATTCTCAAGCACCGTGATCCCAAGGCTGTTGTCGCCATAGGTGATCGACGACATGCTGGAGTAGTTCGCCATGCCGATAACGGCCACCTTAACGCCATCTGCATTGATGACGGTATAGGGACGCGCCGCATTCTTCAGCGGCTCCTGCTGTATCCCCTGCGTATCCCTCCACTGATAATTTGCCGCCAATACCGCAAACTGAGCCTTGGAAAGCTTGTCGTACAGATTAAAAGGACCCTCGTCGAACTCGTGATTGCCAATGATAAAGGCATCCAGCCCCAGGTGGTTCATGGCCAGAATCTCAGGCTCGCCGTGGAACTCATTAAAAATAGGCGCTCCCTGAAAGACATCTCCGCTGTCAACGTGAATGCTGTGCTGTGCCCGCTGGCGAATTTGCTTTATCACGGTGGCTGCACGCGCGATCCCGCCAAATGGCTCATTGGGCTGTTTCATGCCAAGGCGCTCGTCCGTTGCCATCAACTCCATGTCGTATGGCAGCAATCGGCTATGGATGTCGCCCGTATGCAGAACGGTCAGGCGGATGCCGCTCTCAAAGTTGATATCGTCCGTCTCCATTACCGTTGTGCACGACGCCATGCCGCCACACAGCATCCCCACCGACAACAGCACAGATAATCGCCTTTTTTCTAACATGTCTCTCCCCAGGTTGTCGCCTGATGACACCGCGCATTGCCATCGAATGCGCACCAGCAGTCCGCTTCTACTCCGTATCGGTTGAGCTGTAAACCACCAAAGAACAAAGTTGGAAGCCCGATATTCCCACAATTTGAGCACATTTTCGGCAGAATGGCATTTTTTTCGAACTCAACTTGAGCAGAAGAAAGTGATTTGAATTTAAAGCGTTAAATTGCGATTATTTATGAATAATATGTCATTTGCAGTAAATTTTTCTGCTGGATATGCGATTTGTGTGGATTTGTTCTACATGTAGGTACGAGTGGGGGCGACCGTCCTCGGTCGCCCGCTGCTGCGAAGGGCGTAGCCCGCTGTGAAGGGCGTAGCCCGCTGCGCCCGTACAGATAGATTATTGTNCCCACCACAAAAGCCAGGCGTTGCGGGGCGGCGCCTGAGCCCCGCACAGGGGGTAGCCGCGTATCGGCACGGACGATAGCGGCGCAGGGGGATTTCCCCCTTTTGCAAAGGTGGTGGCGGCGCAGCCAGCGGGGGGCACGAAAAAAATCGATGTGGATGACAATTCGATGACAAACCTCACTTATGCTTCACAGTGTCAGACTGACCGAAGGGAGGATCATGAGATGACATCGCTGGCATTGGTATGTGTTCGGGAGAGTCGTTGCAGGCAATGGGCGCTTGACCCATCCTTAAAACGTTGCTTTGCACCCATACTCGGTGCACGTCTCGTGCAGTTTGAGGCCATGCAGGGGCAGGCCGTCCTGCCGCTTCGCCGGATGGCGCTCTGGGCCTCGGCCATCCATCAGCTCAATACAGCGCATGGTCTGGACTACACCGTGACGATGTGTGATGCGGCGGCAGAGAACCTTTCACTCTGGCATTTCGATGCCGTTGTCTTTTTTATGGATGCCTGCAATGCCTCCAGGACGATGCCGCTTGCCGCCAGCTTGCTGGCACAGGGTATCCGGGTGGTCATCGCCTCCGGGAGACCGGATGTTTATGCCGGCAAAGCGCCTGAAGCGCTTGATGGGGCATATTGGACGGCGCTGTCACTGTCTTGTGTCCCGGATGTCCTGGGGGTGTCTTCTGTTTTGGAGGAAGCGGAAGTTTTGCCGGACTGGCGTGCGACGACTTTGGGGGATTATTGCCCCTATTTTGTGCCGGTGGCGCTGGGGCAACAGGAGAACGGACGGGTTGTGGCGCGCAGCATTGAGGCCATTATGAGCGAAATCGGCGCAATGCGTGAGTCTGGATTGCTTGATGCGAACAAGCGCATTGTTTTCGACAGCCCTTTTGAGGACGAAACGATGGCGATGGCGGTTTTGCTTGAGCTGTCCAAGCGCCTGGTGACGGAGGATTTGCTTTGGGGGGCGTGGGTGAGCAGCGCGTATGATGCCCGGGATGTTGCGCTTCTGCGCCGTGCGGGGCTGTGCCTGGCGGTGTTGGGAAAGACCATGGATTTTTCCGGCCTCATGCATGATGGCCAGGCACGGCAGGTTTCGGCCTGCGCGATCTCACTTTTTAAGTCGCGTGGCATATTTGTCTGCGCTGATTTTACCTTTGGCAGCGATCACGAATCGCTGGAAAGTTTTGAAGCGGCAAAGCGAGTCATTGCCGCCGGGGTCGATTTACCCATGCTGTCGCTTTTTACGCCATACCCGGAGATGCCGCAGTTCGATGACTATGAGCGCCAGGCACGCATTGTGACGTATGACTGGGCCAAATACGATGGCGGCCATGTGGTCTTCGTTCCGCAAAGGCTCAATGCCGTGACGCTTGAGCGTCACTATGCCGCCGTTCAGGACTGGGCCTTGTCGAAGTTTCGCCTGGCCTGCCGGTTTGTCCGGCCATCGAAGGCGACCATTGGTGCCATCTGTCGCAGTGCCCTTCCCCTTGGTGAAGCCGCCGCGCTGCGCCTTGCCCTGACATCAGCAGCGCGCTATGGCGCGCTTCACATGTCTGCCGTCTCACTGCTTCAACTATCTGAAGTCATGCTGGTGGGCAAATACTGACGCCTTTCTTTTGGCCGGCCGCTATTGCCTGCCCGGCCGGGCAGGCAATACGCTGCCCGGGCGCGGCTATCTGCCAGCAGATACGCCGCGCCTTTTATTTTTGTGGGGGAACGGGTTCCCCCGAAAAAGGCGACTTTTTGGTGTGCATGGAGTCGGCCAGGGTGATGCCGTATTTGCGTGCGACGATTTCGGCGGCGATGCCCAGAGCGATTTCGTTGGCGGACTGGCCGCCGTGATCGAGGCCAATGGGGGCATTGACTTTGGCCAGGGCTTCGTGGGGGATGCCTGTCTGGGTGAGTTCTGCGAAAACGCGGGCGTGTTTTTTTGAGGAACCGATGACGCCGATATAGCGGGGACTGAGTTCGGGGCGTTTGAGAATGCCTTCGAGACAGGCGGCATCACCGAGGTGTTGGTGGGTGACGATGACGAAGTAGGCGCCGCTCGGGAAGTCGAGCTGTGTGGCTTCTTCGTAGGGCAGGCTGAGTGTGCGGGTGGCCAGGGGATGGGCTGCGGGGGTGGCGAATTCGGGCCTGTTGTCGATGACGGTGACACAAAAGCCGACCCTGGCGGCGAATTCGGTCAGGGCGGTGCCGATGTGTCCGCCGCCGAAGATGACAAGGGGGTGGCGTGCGCTGAAGGTTTCGATGAGGACGTCGACGTTTCCGCCGCATATCATGCCCAGGCCGCCGTGTTCCTCATCCTGGAGGATGTAGTGTTTCAGGCGTGTCCGCTCGCCTGTTCTGAGCATTTCGACGGCTGTCAGGGTGGCATCGTACTCAAGTTTTCCGCCGCCGATGCTGCCAAAGATTTGGCAGTCTTCGGTCACACACATCTTAAAGGCTTCGCGGCCTGGCGCGCCATCGGTCGATGCGATGACGGTCAGAATGGCAAACGGCGTGGCCGTGGCTTCGAGGCGGGCGACGTATTCAAAAAATTGCATATCTACTCCTTTTTCTTCTTTTCGTGGGGGAACTCGTTCCCCCCCCTGCGATACTTCGTATCGCTTGTGGATGAAGGGCAAAATGTTATTGTTTGTGGCAACATGCCTCGCCCTGCGAGTGTGTAGCCATTTAAGCTGAAAGCGCTCTAAGATGGGGCACTGATGTTAAATTCTAATACTCTCTTTTAGCCATTTAATATTCGTTATTAGTTCGTTGCTCGCCTCTTTGCCCGCGGCGGTGAGGCATGTGGCTTCAAGCGATGCTCTTAGCCACTTTACCCACAGGCAATGCGTAGCATTGCAGGGGGTGTGGGGGAGCAATGCTCCCCCACAAAAATCTATGTATCCGGCGTTTGCGTGAGGGATTCGAGTCGGCGGAG
>WQTY01000031.1 GCA_009786045.1 Pseudomonadota bacterium
GTNNGCGGCGTCGTTGTGGTCGGTCACGTACGAAGTACGCTCCCTTCCACGCCTCCTTGCTTCCTGGAATCTGCACCATTTCGACGCCGCGACAGGTCGTCAGCGATAAGGCAGGTGCGATAGCGGCACAGGGGGCGTGGCCCCCTCACAAAATTCCGCATGTTGGTCAAACATATGTAGGGGCGACCGTCCCTGGTCGCCCGCCTTACCGTCTGAATATCATGGCCGAAGAAACGTTATCGAGCACCATTCGCCCAGGATTTCGTGGCCGATTTTTTCGAGTGTGATGCCTTCGAGGAAAGCTGCTTCGACGTCTTCGCGCTCGGCTGCCAGCACGCCCGAGAGAACGAGTGTGCCGCCGGGTTTGCAGGCTGCTTTGAGGTCTTCTTTGAGTGCCCTGAGCACCGACGAGATGATGTTGGCGACGACGAGATCGTAGCGCGTTTCGATGTCCCAGATGTCGGTTTCATCGAAAGTTGCGTGGGAGTGGTTGGTGTCGGCGTTTTCGCGGCTGACGTCGATGCAGACGGGATCGTTGTCGACGCCGTGTACTTCGGGGATGCCGAGGCACGCCCCGGCGATGGCCAGGACGCCGGAGCCGCAGCCGACGTCGAGGAGGGAGGCGACGGTTTTTTGTTGTGTGAGTGTGTCGATGGCCCGAATGCAGAGCTGTGTGGTTTCGTGCAGTCCAGTGCCAAAGGCCATGCCTGGTTCGATGACGATGACATGGGTGCCGGGTGCGGGATCGAACTCGGACCATGGGGCGCGGATGGCGATGCGGGGCGAGACTTGGGCGGGCTTAAACCAACGCTTCCAGGCGTCTTTCCAGGTTTGATCGTCGAAGGATTCGAGGGTGATGTCGATGGCGACCGAGGCATTTCGGGCGATTTGGAGGATTTGGGCACGGGCATCTGCTGCCACTGCGCCCGCAGATTCATCAAAGTAGCTGAGGAGACGTTTTGTGCCGGGTTCGAGTTCGGCGCCATCGAGTGTTGTGCTGTCCTGCTCATGGATAGCAGCCGCGCCAAAGGCATAGAGCGCCGCATAGACGTCCTGGTCGAAGAAATAATGGCCGGGGTCATCATCGGGGTCGGCGGGCACGGCATAAGTCATGGTGAGGCGAATCCAGCTTTCTTGAGTCATGGGTGCATTTCCTGTTCAGTTTTATTTTTGTGGGGGAACTCGTTCCCCCACACCCCCTGCGAAACTGCGTTTCGCTTGTGGGTAGAGGGCGAAGGGCTATTGTTCTTGGCGGCATGTCTTGGTTGGCGGACAGAAGAAATACTATCTGTTTGTAACCTGAAAACGCAATAAAGCATCATCGCCAGGGGGGCGTTGTGTGCGCGAACGCCCCACAGCGATTCTTTTGCCTGCAAGGCGAGGCATATGGCTATAAACGATAACATTTTGCCACTTCACCCACAAGCAATGCGCAGCATTGCAGGGGGTGTGGGGGAGCAAT
Organism: Pseudomonadota bacterium; assembly: GCA_009786045.1. Lineage (GTDB taxonomy): Bacteria > Myxococcota_A > Bradymonadia > UBA4248 > UBA4248 > WQTY01. Next base: position 1,463 of record WQTY01000031.1, read on the forward strand.
GCTCCCCCACAAAAAATCTAAGATAAAATATCGTCGACGATATTGGCCATGCCGTAGAGGCCCGGGGGTTGTTGTGAGAGCCATGGCAGGATGCGCAGGGCGCCTTGGGCGAAGATTTCGCGGCTTTCGGCGGCATGTGCGATTTCGAGTCTTTCGCTTGGGCCGAGCCACAGCACGCGGTGTTCACCTGCGACCGAGCCGCCTCTGACGGAGGCGATGCCGATGGCGTCGTCATCGCGCTTGGCGCGACAATCTGCGCGGCTGGTGACGAGTGTGCTGGGCCGCTGTGCTGCGGCGGAGCGCTGGTCGGCAATGGCGCGGGCAAGCGTCAGTGCCGTGCCGGAGGGGGCATCGATTTTGTGGCGGTGATGCGTTTCGACAATTTCGCAGTCCCAGTGGGCCAGTGCGGCGCCGGCAATGGCGCAGAGCCGTTCGAGGAGCGCCACGCCAAGCGATGTGTTGGAAGCCACAAAGACAGCCTGCTGACTCGAAAGCGCGGCCGCGCGCGCAAGCGAGGTTTCGTCCAGCCCAGTTGTCGCAAGAAGCCACGCGCATTTTCGATTTGCCACTTCGTCGATGACCTTGCCAAAGGCTTCGGGCGTGGAGAAGTCGACCAGAATGTCGAAGGGCGGGGCATCCCGGAGGTGCGCCAAAAGTGCAGGATGCAGGGCATCGTGTGCGGTAGTGTCGATTCGGGCGACCAGGTCAAAGCGATCGTCTTCGTTGAGACTGGCTGTCAGAAGGCGGCCCATGCGACCGGAAGCGCCCAGAAGTGCAACGCGTATCGGCGTGTGTGGCATCAGACTATCTCGGCGAGCAGGTTGGCAAACGGCGCGCAGAGCGCGGCTTGTTGGGTGTCGGACATGGCGAAAAGGGGTGAGCGCAGGGCTTTTGGGTAAGCCATGGGGGTAGCGGCAAGCATGGCTTTGAGGGGAATGGGGGAGGTGTCGCTGAAGAGTGCCAGACAAAGCGGCAGCATGCGTTCATGCAGCGCGCGTGCCTCGTCATATTGCCCTTCGAGCGCTTTGGCGATGATATCGTGCATGAGGCGCGGCGCAACGTTCGCCACCACACTGATGGCGCCGATGCCGCCTACCGAAATAAAGGGAAGCGTCGTACCGTCGTCGCCCGAAAACATGAGAAAATCCTGGCCCGCGGCGCAGCGCGTCTGTGTGGCCACGACCATATCGGCCGTGGCATCCTTGATGCCGACAATGTTGTCGTGCGCGTTCAGGCGCCCAAGTGTTTCCGGCAGGCAGCGCGTGCCCGTTCGCCCGGGAACATTATAAAGGATCTGGGGCAGATCGACGGCATCGGCCACGGCCATGAAGTGGCGAAACTGCCCCTCCTGGTTGGGTTTATTGTAGTAAGGTGTGACCACCAAAAGCCCATCGGCCCCACCGGCCTTTGCTTCAAGTCCGTATGCGATGGTCGTTTTCGTGTCGTTTGTGCCAACGCCCGCGATGACAGGCACGCGGCCTGCTGCGGCAGAGAGGGTGGCTTCCAGAACTTTCGCACGTTCCGAAGTGCTCAGCGTTGCGGATTCGCCCGTCGTGCCGCACGCCACAATGCCGTCAATCCCGTTGGCACATAAAAAGGCCACATGGCGCGAAAGCGCGTCGATACAAAGCTCACCGTTCTCACCAAATGGCGTCGGTATGGCAGCCCATGCCCCGCGCCAGCCCAAATCGTTTTGCTTACTCATGCCTTCTCCCATGTAAAAAATCCGCCTAGATCAAACCGCCAAGCGACATGGATGCCCAGGGGAGCTTGCCCGGGGTTACCGAAGAAACCCCATAGCAGCGGGCGATTTCCATCAAATCGGCCGCCCTCGACTTGCCCTTCAGACACGATGGCGTCAGCATCTCAACGTCAAAAAGACCGGCATTGCGGACATTGTGCTGAATCTGCGCCCACGATTCGCCGTCGACAATCCGAACGATAACCTCGCAAACAGCATCGGCCTCTGCGGAATGCGCCCATTGCAGGAGCGCTGTCGAAAGTCCATCCTGAAGACGTGTCGGTATCATGGCAATACTCCCCATATGCCCAACGTTTCTTGCGTTTTGCTGTTCAAAGAACTTGCACGCAACGCGCGGCAGTCTATAAGTAATGATGGCGGTTTTCAAGAAATTGCTCGGGGGAACGTGTTCCCCCCTACTGTGACGATTTTTTATCTGCAGGGGGCCGCGCCCCCTGCGCCGCTATCGGCCGCGTCGGCGGCCGATACGCGTCTACCCCCTTTGCGGGGAAACCCCGCAACGCCCCCCGAGTTCACCCTTTCCCACAAAACACCCTTCGAGGCATTGGGAGTGCAGTTTATGAACACATCGGTCAGTTTACGATTTTGGAGCATTTTGTGCGGCATCGGTGCAGCGCTGTTTCTTGCCATCGCTTTACCCGTCTCAGCACAGGCCCAGACATGGGAGAAGGTTTACGACGGTGTTCAGTACACCACGCTCAACGACGGGGGCAAAATCGTCTACGCTGTACGCCTGGAGACACGCCTTATGGGCGTGTCGATATTCCCCTATGTCTCGGCTTCAAAAGCAGAGGCGGCGACGCCGCAGGCGTGGGCGCAGACCCATGGTCTGCAAGTTGCTGTCAATGCCAACTTCTTTAATATGACGACGCTTGATGCCATTGGCATCGTCGCTTCCAATGGGAAAATCTGGGGCAGTGCCGACAATGCAAACTATGCCCAAATTGGTTTTACCCAGGACAACCGGCCAAAATCCATCCCCATGGCCACGATAGCCACTGCGACATCCCACCCCTGGATGTACAATGTGGTCAGCGGAACGCCGGAGATCATCAAAGACGGGGCGGTCATTTCGGGGCTGCATACGAGTGCAGCCTGCGTCGGTCTGGGGCATTGCACGCATTATCGCTCGCGCACGGGCATCGGCCTGTCGAAGAATGGTGAATACCTCATTCTGGCTGTCGTGATGGATGGCACTCAGGGCATGACCATCAATCAGTTTGCGGCGCAGATGGTCAGGCTTGGCGTAGATTACGGCGTGAATCTGGACGGAGGCGGCTCGACAGGCCTGTATGTCGGCAATAAACCCTATCGGGGCAACACAGCGCGCAGGTGCCCGGTCAACATTGGCTTTAAGGTCGGTGCGGCGCCCGATTACATTTGCAAGCTGGCGCAGGTCGACAATCCCGGGGGCTTCTTTAAAGACATTCCCGTCGGTCACTGGGGGCTTGCTGCGGCCGAAGCGTTGCGAACGCGGGGGATTACGTCTGGCTGTCAGGGTGGTGCGACGCCGCTATTTTGCCCTGATTGCGGCACAAAGCGCATCCAGGCGGCCATCTTTTTGGGCAGAGCGCTTGGCCTTGCCACTTTGACCCCTGCGGTGCCAAGTTTTGCCGACGTCACCGTGGCGAGTGTTGGTGTAGAGGGGTTTGGGTATGTCGAAGCCTTGTTAGTTAAGGGTATCATTAGCCCGGCATCGCAGTTCAGGCCCAATGACGTGATTACCCGCGTCGAGGTTGCCACGCTTATGGCTAAAGCCTATATTGCCAATTATGAAGCTTTTGCCCAGGCTCCTACACCTTCGTTTTCAGATGTGCCAAAAACGCACTGGGGCTATATGTTTGTCGAGGCATTGGCGAGAGCCTGCCACGTGGTGGGATCTGACGGGAGATTCAGGCCTGCCGATCCGATGACACGCATCGAATTTGCGGCGCTGCTTTCGCGCGTTGCGGGCTATCTGTCTCCGGGAACCTGTGCTTTTGTCAAGCAGTGTTCGACGATTGGCCAAACGTCATGCGATGGTCAAAACCTCAGAACCTGCGTTGCCTACGAATGGCAGACGACCTCCTGCCCCAGCGGCACGCAATGCGCCGATGGTGTTTGCCGAACGCAGGCAGTGTGCACGGGGAGCGCAACCCAGTGCGAAGGAAATTATCTCAAAACCTGCCAGAACGGCGCCTATGTCCTTCAGGCTTGTCCGCATGGCCTGTGCGACAAGGGGGCTTGTGTGGCGTGCCTTGCATCCGCCCCCACATGCTCGGGTGACACCGTGGTGGCCTGTCGGGATGGTATGATCGTTGCCACTGCCTGCGGCAGCCAGGAACGCTGTGCCGGTGGTGTATGCCAGCCGGTTGAAGGGACGTGCAGCGAGGGGAGTTTGAGGTGTTCTGGCTCAGAAGTGCATGCCTGTTCTGGCGGGCGGTGGCACTTGATACAGGACTGTGCCCTTTCCGGTGCCATGTGCCATGGGGGGGCTTGCGAAAGCCAGGATTGCAACGACGCAGCACCACCAGCCTGTGATGGGAATCGTATCAGAACCTGCCGTTCGGGTTCATGGCAATTTGTGGATTGTGGCCATGGCGAAACTTGCAGGGATGCGACGTGTGTTTTGCCAGAAACATGTAACGCTTCAACCTTGCCGCAGTGCGATGGTGATGCGGTTCGGTCGTGTCAGGATGGAAAATGGCATTATGCACATTGCGAAGAAGACCAGCTGTGCATGGGGGCAGCTTGCGTGGAGGCCGCGGCGTGTTCGGGTACTGAAGCCGCCTATTGCGAAGGCGCAGCGACGGTGCTTGCCTGCCAGGATGGGAAGTGGAAAGCAGTGCTCTGCGAGTCTGGGCGAGTTTGCCTGGACGGCGTCTGCGTCCTTTTGTCGTGCGATGCTGCCAGTGTGCCGCAGTGCCAGGGAAGTACGGCCGTGCGCCTTTGTCAGGATGGACGATGGGTTTTCGAGCATTGCCGCGAGGGGCAGGCATGTGTCGATGGGCAGTGTGCGGCTGTGGCGGGTTGTGATCCCGCAACGCCAGGTGTCTGTGACGGACAGGCCATTCGTTACTGTGACGCCGGGACATGGAAGACACAGGTTTGCCCGCCAGGCCATGCTTGCCAGCACGGCGCCTGCATCCGCAATGGCGATGGGAACGAGCATGGCGTGGGATCCATCGACAGTGGCTGCAGCAAGGGGCAAACTGGTGCCAGAGGCGGGCTCCTGGCACTGGCTGTACTCCTGGGCCTGTTCCTTTGTTTAAGAAGAAGACACGAGCACGTTCGTTAGAGCATTTTCATCTTTCTTTTCGTGGGGGAACTCGTTCCCCCACACCCCCTGCAATGCTGCGCATTGCTTGTGGGTGAAGTGGCGAAGCATATCATTCCACATACCTTGCATTGCGAGCATTATGTAGTGGGCGAATGCTGGGCTGCCGAGGGGGGATTTTAGCACTCGACACCCCCACAGCAGGGGTGTAGCGCGCTGCGCCCGTACAAGCGTTGTTCCTCTGCTTTTTGTACTTGTCCACCCACACCCCATGCGAGGGGGTGCCCGAAGGGCGGGGTGGTTTAGCGAGTGTCAACGTCCGACTTAAAAATGGTATGACTCAGGCAAGACGCTGTGCACAAAACCACGCTTGGACTCATCTACCCAAAGCTCAACAGGCATATCGGCCTCATTATCGCATCCTCGCCTTGTCTTCTTATCGGGAACGAAAAAATGCTCCACAAAACACTCAGGCTCTCGGTTAATGCTTACACACCGGCGCATAGCCCGTTGTTCGGCATCGACCCTCAGCCTGCATTCATAATCCCACCAGCTATCTGACGTACGGTACTGAATAACAAGAACGCCGTCTTTATCTGTCCACGTCGTATTCTCCAGGATGAATTCATCTCTGCAGCCTCTCGTGAGGAGTTCATCTGGACAGGGCATTTGGTTAGGATCGTTGATAGAAGAAGCGACGAAATTACTATCGCCTGTGAGCAGCATGAGTGTTGTTCGCATTTTGGTGGATAGCTCAAGCGCACGTGGCGTCTTGCGAATATTCTTCATAAAATGCACGAAAAGTGCCTCGTCTGGCAATTCGACGATACGCGGTTTTTCGCCAAGAATCACAGCGACTCTACTGACAGATCTAGCGCACCCAAAATATTCGCTGAAAAAACCTGGTGGGCATCCCAAGTGAATTTCGACGAAGACCAAATTATCGATTCTGCTCCCCACGTCAACCCTGCTTTCCTCATAGACTTTATCCCACTCACCAAGCATTGGACTAACGATGGATGCTACTTGGGTTCTTAACAAGTGAATATCTTTGCAAGCCTCACATGTATCATGGGATCTACAAGAGTTATACTCCACACAGGCACGATATGTCCTATAAGTGCTAGACATCTTGTCCCCCCAAGTTGCCTCGGCTTCTTCAGCCTCTTTAGATTCCGTTGGCAGAGAAGCCGCTTCTATTGGCAAAGAAACCGCCGGTTTTGTTGCAGCACAAGCGAGGCAAAACATCACCATGGCGATGCATAAGGCGCTTATTCGCATGGCTCACCGCCAGAAACTTTGGGTTTTCGCGTGGGAACGTTCTTATCGAGATGATTATCGGTGAACCATTGGGCATGTTTTGCTGGCAATTTGGGATTCCGAGGATCGGACGTAAAATAAGAAGCATAGGTTTCGGCAAAATCCTCCCACGGTGCTTTATACTGGTATAGGCTAATCTTTTGCGTGCCGTATGAGGGAAAAGCGAACCAATGTCCACCCCAAGAGAGCGATCCTTTCGCTCTTCCTTCGTGGATTTGGTGATTCATATCGTTTCGGTTACCAGCTAAGTATGGTTCATCCTCGGCAAACGAACGTCTGACATGTGCTGGGGCAGTACTGCCCTTGTGTCGGAAAATTTCAACCATCTCTAAAATGTCACAATACTTGCCAGTGTCTCCGAAGACACTTCTGCCGTCGTAGGCAGGCTCCAGCAGTTCTTCAAGATCCTCTCGTTCATCGGATATCCTGGATTTTTTTGGTATATTTGGTGCGAGTATCTGCATCAAACCTTTATGGGCAATAATCTGTTCCTCAGGCAAGAGCGGACGGTTAAACGGCTGTTTGGCATTGGCAATGATAAAGTCGGCGATTGGCCCCGGTTCACCCTTGCCGATGTCTTCCCAGCCGGTGCAGGCAAAAAAATCTGGCGTCATCGAGTAAACATACTGCTGCGTATCGACAACATGCCCCATTTCGTGGGCAACAATATAGTCAAGCGCATCACGGTCGTAAGACAAGTCCGTCTTGTCTCTCCCCAATAAGAAACGGCCAACATTGCGGTTCTCTGGCTCTGCTAAATCGAGACCATCGTCGTACATGACGGAGATGACCCCAGCGATGTCTGTCTGGCATTCGTCCTGTATCGGGACACCCGCTGCAAGACCAGTCCATTGTTTTCCTGCCGTGTTTGGATAGTCCTTGTCTGATCCAGATCTTCCGATTTCTTTAAGCAATGACACGTGGCTTTCGGGAAAAGTCGCGAGCTGACGATAAAGACGCCGCACACCTTCGACCGACCAGTCTTTTTCTGTGATTTCGAAGTTAGTTTTAAACTGCTGTCCGATTTCTCCCACGAGGGCCATTTTGATGTCAAAGCGAGCCTCGGTAAACCGGATGAGGGCATCCACATCGAGGGGTTCGCGCATGGCTTGTGGGTGAAGTGGCAAAGCGATCATTTGCCAGCGTTCTGTGTTCCTGTCAGAGCCTCAAGGGCAATCTGGGCTTCAAGGGCAATGCGTTTTTCATCGAGCCACTCTCGCATGCAGTGCAAACATTTTATTCCTTTTTGCCTCTCTACGATCATCGTGCACTTCTCTGTTGTTAACAACGCTTTCCTGGTGAGCTCAAGAAGGATTTCCGGCGCAATATTGAGGTCTGGTTCGAAAAGTTTTTCGAACGCCTGCAGACGCTCCTCGCAGCTTTCCCGGGGGATTGTCCAGATTCTGACAGCCATGAGAAGCCATGCAGGGAAATCGTCATCCTTGGGCAGCTTGTCAAAAACATCCACAAAGCTTTTCTTTGTGCGATCGAAGTCTGCATAGGGAAAATGGATGATCAGTTCGGCCAGTCCCCGCGCAAACTTCGGAGAAGTATGCCGATTGAACACATCCAGAATGAGATCTCGATTCGGTATGGATAACACAGCATAAGTCTGACTCATAAAATTATAAATGATGCGCTTCAGGGTTTCGTTTCGCAGGGCATCGGGAACGATGTTGAGGAGTTCGTCGATGTGAGCCATGATCTCTGCTGCCCGGACAGCGGCTTCGAGTACTTCTGGTGAGTTTTTTGTAGGTTTCGGGCGAGTGGGAATGGATGCAGTCACTTCAAGATAAAGAAATTGGAGCGTTTGAGCGTAGAAGAGCAAAAAGTTCGGATTGGTTCGATAACGATCGTAGATGGACTTGAGTTCTTCGAGCGCCAGCGCGTATTCTTTGCTGGCATGATGTTTTTGAGCTGAAATCACTGCCGGATGATTTTGAAGCACAGCATCGGCAGCGATGAAGTCTTTGCCGTACGTGAACGGGGACAGCTCAGGATCGTAGATGTAGATCTCTGGCGTGTCTGCATTGCCGTCAGATTCGACAGCGTGGGCGGTAACAGGCGCCGTTCCGTCTCTGGTCTCCAAATCTGAATCTTTGTTGCTGTTGAACAAGATGAAGAAGAGGGGAATGAGAAGGGCGACGCATATGCCGATGAGTATGGGGATAAGCCGTCTGGTGGGTTTGGCGGATTTGGCGGGGAGTTTGACGGTCTCTTTGGCCTGGTTTGAAACGGGGGGGCTTTTTTCTGCAAAACTGCTGCGTTTTTTCACCATATTAGGGTGATTGAGCAAGCTAAGCAGTGTGCTTGAAGAACCCTTGAGTGAAGCGGCTTTGTCCTGATTGCCAAAGAGTTTAAAAGCAATTTTGCTAAGCGCCTCGATCACTTCGTCGGCAGATTGGAACCGCTCTCCTTTGCTTTTTTGGAGGAGTTTTTGGATGATGGCGTCGAACGCTTCGGCCTCTTCGATGGCATCTGGCTTGAGGTGGGGCGGTGGCGCAAAGGAATGCATGCTCAGAAGTTCGATGAGGCTGGCGCCTGTAAAGGGCAGCTTGCGAGCGATCATTTCGTAGAGTATGACACCACATGCGTAGAGATCTGCACGGTAGTCGACTCGCCAGCCGTTGGCTTGTTCTGGCGAGATATATTGGGGTGTTCCGTAGATAACCCCGGCTTGTGTGAGGTTTGTCCTTACTTCGCTTGCCGGGGCATCGTCATCCATTCGCGAGATGCCAAAGTCGATCAGCTTCACGACATTGCAGTCGTCGTCACGGTTGATGAGGTAGATATTTTCGGGTTTCACATCGCGGTGGACAATGCCTTTGTCGTGCGCGCACTGGAGCACCCCGAGCAGCTGCACCATGATATAGATGATATCGAATGCGGTGAACGCCTCAGAGTTTTGGAGGCGATTTTGAAGGGTTTCGCCATCAAGGTGTTCCATGATGAGGATGAAATCTCCCTCCGGGAGGACGCCGAAGTCGAGGACAGTGCAAATATTGGGGTGTTCTATGGACGCCGCCGCCTGGGCCTCGCGCCGGAATCGCTTTACGAACTCCTCATTGTTGGAAACGTCGGCGTGCAGAACTTTGATGGCGACAGTTTTTTTGAGCAGGGTGTGTTCGGCTTTATAGACGCCCCCCATGCCTCCGCTGCCGATGATTTCGCACAGCTTGTAGCGTTCCGCCACAATATCCCCGGGTTTCAGATTCATCAGGGTTATGCTCATCCTCCCAAGAGGTGTTTTCGTTTTTTTGCACTATGCCATGGCGGTTCCTGATATAGCTCCCTGACCACAGCACGCACAGCATTAATTAGCATGACATTGGCAAGAGTACATCCACAAAGATTCTATAAGGTAGCAGTGTTCTACCCAAAGCGATACGAAGTATCGCAGTGGGCGTGGGTGAACAAGTGCGACGCAGTCGCCACAGCGGGGCGTTGCGGGGCCGGCGACTGAGGCCCCGCTCTTGGGGGTAGCCGCGTATCGGCCGTAGGGGCGGATGGCAATCCGCCC